>CAZWME010000517.1:0-2327 GCA_964634515.1 uncultured Pirellulales bacterium
AGGCGCGTGTGTAAACCTTCACGCCCATGGGCAAGCAGTTGATGAGCAGGGAGGGCTTGCTGCGCACCTGGAAGAACGCGTCGAGCGCCTCGTCGATCCGCTGGACCGCACTCTCGCCGCTTATCGCGTCGTACAGGCCAAACGCGAACCGGCCGGAGTGACCGGAACTGGTCAGAACCGCGGCCAACTTCCCGAGTTCCCCTCCCCTGCAGAGGTCCGGCAGCGTGAACCGCTCGAACGTGCTCGCCTTCTCGGTCAAGGGAACGATGCGCTGGAAGTCCTGAACGTCTCGGACCTGCGCCGGCTCGACCCCGGCTTCCCTCAACAGACACTTGTAGGCGGGCACCTCGGCCGCAGCGCGGTGGAAGGCGGAAACGACCGGATGTTCAGTCTTCGGGTCGTGCTCGGCCACAGCCGCCGGGGCGTCCTGATCCGTGACTTCAGCCTGCGCAGACGGTGGGCCGTTGGCCGCATCGCCTTGTTCGGCTGGTTCGTGCGGCAGTTCCACGTCCTTGCACCCCAGGGGAAGGTGCCTGCCGCAGGTGCGCGGGTGCCACGCGGAGAGACGCCGTACCGTCTCCCCACCCCAACGACACGTCACTCCTTGTGGCTTGTGCTAGTTCGACACGGAAAGCCGTTTCCCTTTAGCAATTCCAAGCGTTGCCGCGGAGCCAATCGGCCGGAAACGGCCATCCCAACCTCATGCGTTTGCCTCCGTCAGCGAGCCCCCTTGATATGGACGACCCTTTCGCGTTCAACCATCCGTGGACATGAGCGTCAGCGGTCTTGGCGGTGTCCCCTTTGGGCAGCGAGGTCCCCCGGGCCGCGGTCGTCAGAAGGTGATGCTGACTGAGATCGTCAGTGTTTTGGACCGGCCGAATTCCGGCTCCAGTTCCGGGAACATGTCCTGCTGGTAGCCCACATCGATGGAAACGCGCTCCGAAGGGTAAATGCCCAGACCGACGGCCCAGGCCGTGTTGCCCCTCACGTCCATCGCGGTGCCGCCCCGCAGGAACAGCCAATCGCGTACCCTGTGGTCCACACCCATATAGAACCGATGGACCTCCAGGTGGCCGGTCTCATCGCGGAACGCACCGTACTGATAGTCGGCGTACACGGCCGAGTCTTTGGCGTATTCGTACGAGACGCCCGGCCGCAGGACGTATTGATGCGTTGTGTCCTTGACCCGGACGTCGCCGACGCCGGTCCCCATGAAGTCGAACAGGGTGGTGCGGCCCGGGGAGAATGCATAGTCAAACACCAGGCCCGCCAGCAGTCGCGGCGCCGGTCGATGCAGCGTCCCCAAGCGGAAACCATACGTCTCGCCACTGGATTCGCTCACGTCGAGGTCCAGCGGGCCAAGGTCATAACGGGTTTCGGACTTGGCGAAATTCAGGTTGGCGCCCAAAGCCCAATCGTCGCCAAATCGCCTCGCCCATTGGACCTGCGCGTAGTCCATGTCCATGCGGAAATCAAGGCCCTGGCGAGTGGTCGCGGTATTGCTGCGGACCTGGGCGAGAGAGGGTTGAATGACGCCCAATTCCCCAAGGTCCCAAGTAAACGCCTCCGCACAGACGTCGAGGCGGCTACCGTTCTCGAAGGCAAGCGTCGAGTACTGCGGGCTGAACGCCAGGTGCAGGTCGCCCGGTACGGACTCCCAAGCCACAGACGCAGGATTAACCGAGGACGACCACTTGCTGCCGGCCGAGGCGCCGCCCAGCCCGGCGACATCCCCGTACGTCGCGAAGCGGCTAAGCGCTGCCGGCAGGCGCAGCGTCAGGCTCTCATCCTTGAATCCCCTGGCCAGGACCGGCGTCGCCAGCCCCGCCAACAGGAGAGCGGAAGACACCCACGGTGCCGCATGTCGCAGACTCTTGCCCTTAACCATGAAGCCTTTCGCCTCATTATCGACCCGCGCAAGACCAGGCAAGTCGATCTACGCGTCAAGACCCTCGGCCCCACCAGCCGGGCTGCGGCGCTCTCCTTCGTCAGCCAGCGGCCAACCCGTCAGGTCGGACTCGGTTTCGGTGCACCCTCTCTAGGAGGGGGCAGCGGCTTCGGCTTTTTCCCCGTCCCGCACGGCCGTGAGACCGCTTTCCCATCTCTCACGGAGTGTGTGGCTCGTGATCAACGGGACCGCTTCCACTGAGCCCCGCGTTTCGAGCGCCAACACAAGGCTTTGCACCAACTGCGACCGGCTGACCGGCTCAGTCAGGTAGGCTGTGACGCCCGCGGCTTCGCACGCCGTGGCGTCGCCTCGCTCCCCGGCAGAGGTTATCATAATCAGCTGAGTCGTGCCAGGCTTGCTGTGCTGCAGAATGTCTCGG
>CAZWME010000517.1:2337-4443 GCA_964634515.1 uncultured Pirellulales bacterium
CAACGAACGGGAAGGGTCTCCCGCAACGATCGGCCTCGCTCAGGATTCTCACAGCGGCGTCCGCGTCTTCGGCCCGAACCGCTTCCGTTCCCAATTCGACCAGCCACTGCTCGATGAGGTCACATCTATGGGGTTCGTCGCTGAGTAACAGGACGCGCAGCCCTCGCAGATGCCCGGAGTCATACAAAGGCCGGGGGCGCGCCGCCCTCTCCTGCAGGCCGAATCTGGCGGTGAAATGGAAAACGCTCCCCTCCCCCACTTCGCTCTCCACCCAGATGTACCCACCCATGAGGGGGACGAGTTCGGAGGCTATAGCCAGACCGAGCCCGCAGCCGCCACATGCGCGTGTCTTGGAGCCATCGGCCTGCTTGAACGCCTCGAAGATCTGGCACATAGCCTCGGGCGGAATGCCGGTTCCCCGGTCGGCGACAGCAACATGCAGTTGGACGCTCGCCTTCTGCCGCCGGCCGACCTCTGCGTGTACCCGGACCTCGCCTCGCTCGGAAAACTTGATGGCGTTACTGAGTAGCGTCCCGACCAATTGGCGAAGGCGGCCCGGGTCGCCCACCAAGGCATCGGGCACATCAGGCTCTATCTCGTGGACAAGCCGGAGTCCTTTCTGGCGGGCCCGGCAGCGGAACTTCCCGACGACGTCCCCCAGGCAGTCACGGAGCCGGAACTCGGTCGGTCTTAACTCCAGGCGGTTTGCGTGAATCTTGGCCAAATCGACCAGGTCATTCAGCAAACCCATCAGCGAATGGCCGCTCTCCCGGACACGCTCCAGATAGTGACGCTGCTTCTCCGCCAGGTCCGTCGAAAGGGCCAGTTCCGTCATACCCATGATCGTGTTCATGGGCGTGCGGACTTCGTGACCGATGTTTGAAAGGAACTCGTTGCGCATGGCCTTGGTGCTCTTGGCCATGACGGCCAGCGCTCGGGCGCGTTTCCGGGCGTGTTTCTGCGCCTGAACCGCACTCGCTAGGCGGGCCCGCAAGTCGCGATTAACGGCTCTGGTTGCCTTCAGCCGCCTGTGCAACCGAGCAACAGCAAGCCCGGATAGGGTCACCAGCACAACCAGGACTGTCGCTAGCCATGGCATCGGGTCGTTCACCCAAACTGATGACGCCTCTGCGGCTGATCCCGCCCCTCGGTCCGGTCAGTAGCCGTGAACTCCCGTCGGGAATTCACACAGGACCCAGAAGGGATACGAGTGCAAGTCTCCCCGATTCGTTATCGGCAGGCCGGGGAAACCATCTTTAGCAGGCCGCTGAGAAGGTCAGTCAGTGTATACCGCTGAAGCCGCCGAACGCGGCCCCGGCAGAGGGCTAATGCCAAACTCAGCGACTGCCTCAGCACCGGCAGTGTTTGAGCCGGAGAGACAGCGTATCCGGCCCGAACCTGCCATTTTGGCATACTTGCCGGATACCTCGCCCGGACGAAAAACGTCCCTGGCGCCTCCTGTGTCCGGAAGGCCATCGCTCCCGGGTACCGGTAACTGGTTACGGTATAGGGAATTGGATTTGCTTTCGGCCGGTTTTTGTGTATAGTTTAGGTGTCATCCGGCGCCTGAAAAGCGGGGGCGCCGATGACGGGGGGTGTATTTGCGCTGGGCGCGTCCGTACGCGTTTTCGGGCCGCACTGACAGAACCCCGGAACGCCCGTCGATGCGGACGACAGCGGCGCCGACACGCTTTCCCACTCATGGTGAGCGGGACCGTCCGGAAGGTAAACCGGGGGGGAACCTGATGACCAACCGAATTTATCTCCCAACTCTCGTCTCCGTCCTGTTGCTGGGCCTTCTCGCAACCGGCTGCACAAGCGAGGCGGACCGGCTGCGGGCGTTCCTTCAGGAGCGGCGGACGCCCGTATCGGGCGTGCCTTACCGTGTCCTGCCGCCCGACGTCATCCTGATACATTCGACTCACGTGCCCGAGATCGACGGTATCTCGCAGCAGATCCGGCCCGACGGGAGGATCAACCTCCCGCTGGTCGGCGAACTCGACGTCGTCGGCAAGAATGAGACGGGCCTGACCCCCACCGAGATTGAAGCCCAGATCACCAAGGCCTCCAAGGATTACTACGAACGGGTGGACGCCACGGTACAGG
>CAZWME010000518.1:0-4095 GCA_964634515.1 uncultured Pirellulales bacterium
CTTAGCGAGATTAGCAGTCCATTTTAAATATGCCTCCGTCGGCTCCTATGTGTTGGCTTTTGTGGCGGTGCTGTTTGGCTCGCTCTTGCTTGCATTAATCAAACCGAAAACTCGTGCAATTCCTCGTGAAGCGGTCATTGGTATTCTTTATGCAATGGCACTTGTTATTTCACTGTTATTGACGGACAAACTACCGGATGCGGAAGCCTATGTAACAACGACTCTTTCCGGTAGTCTATTATGGGTAAGCTGGCCTTTAGTTACTGTGACAGCCATTGTCTATATACTTCTATTGATTTTCCACTATATCTTCCGTGACACATTTATCACCCTGGCAGAAAATCCACAAGCCTTAAAAAACGAAAAACTGTGGGACTTTATTTTCTTCACTACTCAGGGCATTATCACAGTCCTTATTGTACCTATCGCCGGAGTTTTATTGGCTTATGCTTTTCTTATGATCCCCGCCGCTACTGCAGCAATGTTTACCAAAAAATGGGCAAAAGCGGTTCTAATCGGTTGGAGTGTAGGTTTTGTGGCTTGTGTTCTCGGCCTGGGCTCATCATATTTATGGAACTTCCCTTATGGACCGACACTCGTACTGTTCCTGGGGCTTTTCTTCGTCTGTGCAATGATTTTACAATGCCTGCTCTCCCGGAGTAACTCAAAGTCGAAAGGATAAATAATGTCACAATTGGTTCTCATTATTGGCTTGCCATTTTTGATGTGTCTAATCATAGGAACGATACTTGGGTATTTCGGTATCCACGTTCTTAAAAGGGAAGTCATTTTCATCGATATTGCCGTGGCTCAGGTCGCGGCAGTTGGCTCAATCGCTGCCCATCTGTTGTTCGATGCAGAAGAAGACACGCTGATATCATATGTTTTCTCGTTATGTTGCGTTTTGTTAATAGCCGCATTTTATGCTATGGCCCGAAAGAAAATCGTTCGAATCTCAATCGAGACAGTAATTGGAATCTCTTATGCCATCACGGCTGCCGGTGCAATGTTTTTAATCGGTCTTGCACCGGGCCACGCCCACGCCGAAGAAATGCTCGCAGGAAAGCTCTTATGGGTAACTAAGGGACATATTGTTTTATGTCTCGTAGTCTTTACGGCCGTAGCTTTTTGTCTTTACATAATCAGAAAACCTCTGTTTAAAATATCGCAAAATTACGAAGGAGCTGTCACACAAGGGTTGAATGTAGTATGGTGGGATTTTATGTTCTATGGATTGCTGGGAGTAGTTATTACATTTGCAGTTCGAGTCACCGGCGTTGTAACTGTGTTTTCATTTCTTATTATTCCAGCCACAATATCAGCCCTATTTTCTGCACATTGGGGTTTGCGAATATTTATCGCATGGGCAGCAGCCATAGTGGCTTCTTTAGCGGGTTTACTATTTGCATACTTCTGTGACTTTTCAGTTGGGCCGGCCATCGCCTTGTTCTTGGGAGTAGTGCTAACCATTGCTGCACTTTTCAGCAGGTTTCGACAAACTCATATCTCTAGTAAGGCTGGCATATAGTGAATCAGGTGTAGTAATTAAAAAACGAATAATCTTATTATTTATGCTAAGGAATTCAGCATATGGATGTAATGTATGAGTTCACATCCAGTTACCAACTGGTATTTGATCTACTGCATGACACAAAACAGGAGCAACATTCGTATACACCTTGTTTGTAAGATCCGGTGAAGAATGTTTCTGTATTTTTTAAGTATTCGTGATATAATTGAAATCGTAATCCGCTCTAAAGTGAATTTGATACTAATTTGACACTACAAATCGGCACAAAATGCAGCGTATGCAGTGCATGTGGCTCATTTCTTATGCTGTAAATTCAGATGTCTTCATAAGTTACTTAAAACAGTAGTTTACAAAATTCTGAAATTGTTCTACCCAACCGAAGGTTAGGGGTTCGAGCCCTCTCAGGCGTGTTAGCAAATCAGTATAAGACTATTGATGACAGCGATAGTCAAAACACGTCTAAGGCTGTATTAGCCACTGCTTAATCTGAAAAACAGGTTCCTTCTGCGTGTCATTCAAATCCTTCGGAAATACATTATTCAGATATGCGATCACCCAATCTTAGACGTCGATTTGTTTTCAATATTTTTAGCGCCTCAGAGGACATTTCAAAGACAAATTTATCCTGGGCGTTATCATTTGGAAGAAAGAATTGCGCTCGTTTCTGCGAGATTTTTCCCTGTCGTCGGCCATATACATAGTATAGGCCGATCTTTTAAACAATGAAAGTAGGGCAGGCTTATTAACTGGCGCAATTTTCTCTTGAAAATTTCACTTTTCAAATATATAAATTTAACGTAGTGGCCGCACCTTGATTTTAAGATTCAGGAAAAGAGGGCTCTGCTTTGATTATTTATTGAAGGACACGAAATCCGGGCCGAGACTTGTCACTCGGCTCTTAAGAAGTGCAGAATTCAACAATGGCTTAAGGAGGTGTTTGTATATGAAAATAAAAGGTTTTATTACGGCAGTGTTTTCGTTTGCGGCTTTATCAACAGTGTCCGCAAAATCGCTACCAGTCTATTTCGGAACTTATACGGGGGGTGATAATTCCAGTAAAGGGATATACCGCAGTGTGCTTGACCTCGGAACGGGAAAACTCTCCAATCCGGTCCTTGCGGCAGAGACCAGGAACCCATCGTTTCTCGAGATTCATCCCGACGGAAACTTTTTGTATGCCGTCAGTGAGTCCGGCCGAGCCGGTAGTGTCAGCGCGTATGTTATCGACAGGAACACAGGAGACCTCAAGTTCCTAAACCAACAGCTCTCAGGCGGCTCAGGCCCATGTCACATCAGCATCGACCACGAAGGAAAGAACGCGCTCGTCGCCAACTACGGCAGTGGCAGCGCCTCGGTTATTCCAATCAAATCGAACGGCAGACTTGGAGAACCAACCGGCTTTGTTCAGCACGTCGGCTCCAGCGTGAATCTTAGGCGACAGAAAGAACCCCATGCACATTCGATAAATGTCAGCCCGGACAATCGCTTTGCCTTTGTCGCCGACCTCGGAATCGACAAAGTCATGATTTATAGACTGGACATTGAAAAGGGAACTATCGAAAAAAACAGTCCTCCTTTCGCAAAGGTCAAGCCCGGCGCCGGACCGCGGCATTTCGCTTTCCGCCCAGATGGAAAGTATGCTTACGTGATTAACGAACTTGATTGCACTGTAACCGCCTTTGCCTATGAGCCGGCTTCGGGTACACTGACAGATATCCAGACCATCACGACACTTCCGAACGAATTTGACGGGTCCAATTCATGCGCGGAGCTGCGCGTACACCCTAACGGGAAGTTTCTCTACGGTTCAAATCGTGGGCATGACAGTATTGTAGTTTACCGGATCAATTCGGCCAAAGGGACACTGACTTTCGTCGAGCATGAGAGCGCCGATATCAAAACGCCGCGGAACTTCAATATCGACCCGACGGGCAGGTTCTGCCTGGTTGCAAACCAGGGTAGCAATAGTGTCGTAGTATTTCGGATAAATCAGAAAACCGGTGCGCTTGAACCAACGGGGTATAAAATCTCCGTTGGAAGGCCGGTCTGTGTTCGGTTTCTCCGGCACAATCGCAACGCTGATAACTAAGTGAGCAGATAGCCATACTCGACCATCTGTAATATCCAAACTATATAATCAGAAGTCAGATGTTAATGAATCAAACTACAATGAATAATCACCTGCTCAACATTCAGAATGAACTGAGGCGGCTAAGTAACAAAGCAATAGCAGAACATTCTCAGAGATTCTTTAAAACCGGCAAAGGACAATATGGACAAGGAGACATGTTTTTAGGTATTCGAGTCCCTGTACTAAGAAAAACAGCAAAAAAATATCAGGAAATATCAATTGATGAAAGCGATCTATTGCTGAAATCACAATTTCATGAAGAACGGTTATTATCCCTTCTAATGCTTGCAGCCATTTTCAAAAAGGCAAATAACAAAGACAGAAAGACTGTATATACTTTATATATCGACAATACGAAGTTTATAAATAATTGGGACCTTGTTGACTGTTCCGCCGAGCATATAGTTGGTGCTTATTTACGAAAAATTAATAA
>CAZWME010000518.1:4105-4435 GCA_964634515.1 uncultured Pirellulales bacterium
AGCCGATTTACAATCTTGCCAAATCCGACATTCTGTGGGAACGAAGAATTTCTATCATGTCCACTTTTCATTTTATAAAGTATAATGAATTTATTGACTCACTAAGAATTTCAGAGATTTTATTACACGATAAGGAAGATTTAATTCACAAGGCTGTTGGCTGGATGCTCAGAGAAATCGGTAAGCGTAATATTGAAGCAGAGGAAAATTTCTTAAGAAAATATTACAGCCAAATGCCTCGTACCATGTTGAGGTATTCGATTGAAAAATTCCCCGAACCAAAGCGGCAAAGATATTTGAAGGGTAAAATATAAAACAGCTTATATAAGC
>CAZWME010000519.1:0-4432 GCA_964634515.1 uncultured Pirellulales bacterium
CCCTTGCAAGATCATGGCCGGACAACGGGCCCACAATCCTCTGGTCCGTTGATGTCGGAGAAGGTTACGCAGGAGCAGCAGTACTGGCGGGGCGTGTGTATGTTTTGGATTATGACCAGGAAAACAAAGCAGATGCTGTTCGATGCCTGTCGTTAGATGATGGCAAAGAAATATGGCGATATTCTTACGACGTAAAAATCAAGAGATTTCACGGAATGAGCCGAACAGTCCCTGCGGTAACTGAAAAACATATCGTAACAATCGGGCCAAAATGTCACGTAACGTGCCTGGATTCGATGACGGGAGAGTTTCGATGGATGCTGAATCTTGTAAGAGAATACGGAACGAAAGTGCCCCAATGGTACACAGCACAATGTCCGTTGATTGAAGATGGAAAGGCTATCATTGCTCCGGCGGGTGAGGTGCTTATGATGGCAGTGGATGCTGATACGGGTGAGATTCTGTGGGAAACACCTAACACGGATGGCTGGGTCATGACACATTCATCTATTGTGCCAATGGAGTTTAAGGGTAAACGATTCTATATATATTGCGGTGGCGACACAGCCAGTGGAGGAGTTATAGGAGTTTCGGCTAAGGATGGCAGCGTTCTGTGGAAGACCGACCAGTGGAAAGTGCGTACTAATGTTCCCTGCCCTGTTATTGTCGGTGACGACAGAATATTTCTTTCGGCCGGCTATGGCCAATACGAACACGGCTGCACGATGCTGCGCCTTACTGAAGCCGATGGAACAATTGTTGCAAAGCAGGAATATATATATCCGATCGATGTATTCGGTTCGATGCAGCAAACCCCGATTCTTTATGAGGATCATATTTATGGAGTGAGGCTGGACAAACAGTTGGTTTGTCTTGACCTGGACGGAAAGATTGTCTGGACCAGTACGAGCGCGAACAAATTTGGAAGTGGAGCATATATGATTGCAAATGGATTGCTATATGTTTTGAATGATTCGGGGGTTCTTACGCTTGCTGAACCCACATCGACCGGTTATGTCGAACTGGCAAGGGCCGAGGTCCTACCGGGCCATGAGTCATGGGGGCCTATGGCAATTGTATCGGGAAGGATGATTATACGTAATTTGAATCGAATGATATGCCTTGATGTTACCGAACAATAGGCTAACTCCTTAACGGATTAGTTGCGGAAGTATAAAATATATTTTCTTAAAGCATTACGGTGGAAGCTGTTAATGTATAAACTTAAAAGCAGATTAGGAATAATAAATATTAAATATTTTATCGGCATACTTATTGGGGTGGCTGTTTTCATTGCTGTAGTTGCACTGATACGTCTTGATATAACCGGCAACAAAGGCAGTGGTCTTGGTAATGAGTATCTCTATGAGATAGATTTAACAGTTGACCCGAATTTAATTATTTATGAGGAATCGGGCGAACCTCTCAATACCGGCTTTGCCAGCACACATGCTATTGCTCTGGATTCTCAGGGTTCTATTTATATAGCCGGCGACAAATCTGTTCGGATCTTTTCTGAAAGCGGTAAGTTACTTGATGAAATAGTACTGCCCGGCGTTCCACGAAGCTTGACTGTTGCTGATGATGGTAAAATATACGTCGGAATAATCAATCATATTGCAGTGTATAGTCGGCAGGGAAAACAACTGGCAAGCTGGGGAAGTCTTGGCGACAGGGCCCTGTTAACGAGTATCGCTGTTTCAAAAAACGATGTGTTCGTTGCTGATGCGGGCAATCGTATTGTTCTGCGTTATGACATCAATGGCAATTTAATAAACCGTATCGGTCGCAAAGATACAGATCGTAATATTCCGGGATTTATTATAGCGAGTCCTTATTTTGACCTTGTGATGCGTCGTGATGACCTATTACGAGTAGTCAATCCCGGACTACATCGTATTGAAGCATATACTTTTGATGGTGATCTTGAGTTTTCGTGGGGTAAGTCTTCAATGAGTATAGAAGGTTTTTGCGGTTGCTGCAATCCGATTAATATTGCCGTATTAGGAGATGACAGCTTTGTTACCTGTGAGAAAGGGCTGGGACGTATCAAGATTTATGATCCTGAAGGTGCTTTTGTGGGTGTCGTGGCGGGGCCGGAGCAGTTTGGTGCAACTGCACACGTTTGTACTACACCGGAACAGTGTCAGAGAGACGGATTTGATGTGGCTGTTGATGCCCAGGATCGGATATTTGTTCTGGATACAATCAAAAATGTGGTGAAAATATTTACCAGAAAGAAAGCCGGATAATGGTTAAGCAGTGTGAAAAAGTACAAAATCGGCGGCAGCTATTTACGTCAGTATTGCGATATGCAGCTTTAGGCGTGCTGGGAGCAGTCGGAGGTTCTGTTTTTGCCAAAAGACGTAGATTAATGAAGAATGGTATTTGTATTAATCGCGAAATCTGCGAAAGCTGCGGGATTTTTCAAGAATGTGGTTTACCTCCGGCTTTGTTGGCTAAGACAAATTTAAAGTGAATAGATGATGAGCGAAAACAAGAATAATATTAATAGACGTCATTTTCTCAAAGATGGTGTTTGGGCTACTTGCTTAGCAGGTCTCGCTGGTTTAGGGGGTTTTTTGCTCAGCAAGCTCAAAAAGAATAACACTGTTTGGCAGATTGACCCTTATGTCTGTGTTGCTTGCGGTAACTGTGCAACTTATTGCGTATTGGAAGATTCTGCCGTTAAGTGTGTGCAGATTTATGAAATGTGTGGTTACTGTGACTTTTGCACAGGCTACCTTGAACCTGATCCGACGGCACTTGATACCGGTGCCGAAAACGAGCTTTGTCCAACCGGAGCGTTGAAGCGAGAATTCGTTGAAGATCCATATTTTGAGTACAATGTTGATGAATCTCTATGCAACGGTTGCGGCAAATGTGTAAAAGGCTGCACTATCTTCGGAAACGGCTCTCTTTTTCTTCAGGTGCGTCACGACCGCTGCTTGAATTGTAACGAATGTTCTATAGCAGCAGCTTGCCCGTCTGGGGCATTTAAGCGGGTTCCCGCTAACGAGCCTTACTTGCTTAAGAAAATGGACCACGCTTAATGATACGTAATGGTTATATAATAATTGGGATAGCTGTCTTTTGTTTTTCATCCGGTGTAGCATCGGCGCTTGAGCGTTTTCCTCCACCCGAATTCGAAAGCGGTTATGAGTTTCCAAGCACCACTACACCACATCCACAACAGGATATTTACGAATACATAGATGCTATTGTGCTTTTGGCGGCTCTGAGCTTATCTGCTTATCTGGTTTTGAGAAAGCGAAGCCGACGTGCAATATTTATTTTGATGGTCTTTTCCCTTCTTTACTTCGGGTTTTGGCGGAAGGGTTGTGTCTGTCCGATAGGGGCTACTCAGAATATTGTTTTGTCGATTTTTGACAACAGCTATGCCGTACCTGTTGTCATAGTTATTTTTTTCCTTTTGCCGCTTGTCTTCGCATTGTTTTTTGGAAGGGTCTTTTGTGCGGCGGTATGTCCACTTGGGGCAATACAGGATTTGGTGTTATTACGGCCTGTCTCGATCCCGAGCTGGCTCGAAAGCGGACTGCGTTTGTTCGCATATGTTTATTTAGCTGCGGCGGTTTTGTTCGCTGCTACCGGCAGTGCTTTTTTGATATGCAGGTATGACCCGTTTGTTGCGTTCTTCCGATTGAACGGAAACCTGAATGTTTTAATAATTGGTACCTGCCTGCTGGTCATAAGCGTATTCATTGGGCGCCCTTACTGCCGATTTATCTGTCCCTATGGCATACTGCTCAGGCAGTTATCACGGCTCTCGAAATGGCGGGTTACTATTACCCCTGATGAATGTATTCAGTGCAGGCTCTGTGAAGATTCATGTCCATTCGGTGCTATCAGGAAACCTTCGAATAATTGGCCGGCAACGGAATATGACAGGGGCAAAAAAAGACTTGCAGTTCTTCTTATTTTATTGCCAATTCTTATACTTTTGTGTGGATGGGCCGGTTCCGGTCTCAGAAAGGTAATGTCCCGTATGCATCCGACCGTCAGGTTGGCCGAGCGCATCGATTTGGAAGATGCCGGTAAAGTAGAAGACACCACGGACACCAGTTTGGCTTTCAGAGCGACGGGCAAAGAGACAGAAGCACTTTACGCCGAAGCATTAAATATAAGGTCGAATTTTGGTCTTGGCGGGTGGTTCTTCGGAGGATTCATAGGCATGATAATTGGCCTTAAGCTGATTACGGTTTCAGTTTGGAGACAAAGAACCGATTATGAAGCCGGCAGGGCGAGTTGTCTGGCGTGTGGTCGATGCTTCAAATATTGTCCCATGGAGCATGCGAGATTAAAGAAAATAAAAGAAGCTACTATTTAAAACTTATGGATTCTGATACCGAAAACACTGCAGAAAATAAAGAAACAACAAACCCTTGGTATCATATCACAGTTAGAACAGCTA
>CAZWME010000520.1:0-1167 GCA_964634515.1 uncultured Pirellulales bacterium
GAGCGTACTTCGTAAAGTGTGTCACGTTCGGCTTGAGTAAGATTTTCCAGGACAACTCTTCGGTCGCCCCCGCGGAGTAAAGGTTGTATAACAGTAACGCTTAAAAGCGAAGTCAGGCCGCTCCGCAAATTACCACTGAGCACATCTACCCAGGCGGTGGCAACTTTTGTGCTGATTCTGGCGCCGCTGGCTAACAATTGGTTAAAACCGTAATTGGCTTCAATACCCAATACCTCGTCATTACGGTCGGCGGCATATCCGCCTTCTACCACTCTGAAAAACTGCTTTTCAAATTCATAACGTGTCAGGCTCAGGTCAAGGGCCTTGATGTACAACTCTTCTTTGTTGGTTTGATATTCACGATTATGAGCGGTTGCGAGAGCTACGGCCTGTGAAAGGGTCAAGATACCTGAAGCAGGAACAGCGTTTTCAACCTGTATGTCGCTGGATGATGGGATAGTGTCGCTGATTTTATAGTTGGCTTTTGTGCCATAATCTACCCGCCATTTTTGATCTATGATGTTATAGACTTTTTCGTCAGCTTCTTTTTTATAGTTATGCTGAGTGCACCCGGCCAAGCTACACAAGCAAGCCAGGCCACATACGATCAAATAAACACGGTTCTTGCCAAAGCAATCGTAAAGCATATATCTTATGGTTCTCCTCGGTGCTTTCCAAGCTCAGCCTTCCTTTTTCAGGCTTACGTCGGAATTGTGCATTGAACTACAATCCTCTTATCCCGACTATCTCACCTGGGATTAATTCTAAGCCCTCAGGGATATTTACTATTATGGGTCGTCCCCACTCTGGGATCGAAATATTTCGCCACAATCGCTCCGGCATTAGTTCTGCGGTGGGGCCGACAAATATTACTTCGGACCAGGCGATCTGTGCAGGCTTTGTATTCTTGATAAGTTCGACCGGCATTTTTTCCCTCACTTGTCCAAGCTGTGCTTCACTGACATACGCAATAATCTCGCTGGGTTCAGTCTCAGCTACTGCGAATATCGGATCTCCGGCGGTTACTACCTCACCAGGCCTTCGCAATACATTTTCACCCGGCCTGCGAAATGCTACTTCATTAGTATTTGCCTGCATGCCGACGACAACGCCGTCGAACGGCGACTTCAACTCTAATGCCTCACGAGACTTCAGTGCCTCAAGCTG
>CAZWME010000520.1:1177-4422 GCA_964634515.1 uncultured Pirellulales bacterium
TGTGACAGCAATCCGTTCATAAGGTGCTCCTGAACGCCTATCTCTCTGCGTATAACATCCAGAGCATTATCTACAGAAGGGTGAAACGGATGTTTTCTGGCATATTCATCATGCCGTTGCTGGGCTTGTCCCAAATCACTTTTGGCCTGTTCCAGCGTGTGCTGATCTTCTTCTATCTTTTTTGCTAAACTATCGTATTGAACCTTAACTTTCTGTAGTTCATAAGGCGCAACAGCTTCTTTTTCCAGCAGATCTTCTGTGATTTTCACTTCTATTGCCAGATCTTCCAGTACTATTCGGTCAGATGCAATTTGTGACCTCAGGCCAAGTATCTGAAGCCTGTTTTGTTCCATGTCAACGAGAAATCTCCTCATATCCGCGATCCGGTTAATTTCTCGATCGGCCTCAGAAGCCAGTAGAGCTTCCTGAGTGGGGACCAACTGCGCCACAAGATGTTCTATCTCCGCTGTGGCAGCGGCCAGTTGTGACTTCAATTCAGCCTCCAGCAGTTGTTCGTTATCGAGTATAGTATCCACAACAGCTAATGTTTGTCCCACTTCAACCAGCTCAAACAAACTAACAGGTACACTTTTTAACCTCCCCGTGCAAGTGGCTGCAATCTGACGAACCTGTCCCTGCGCAATGCCCAAAACTTCAAAACGTTGTGAGCGGCGACTGAAAAGCCCAACCACGCATGCGACGGCACTTAGCCATACCAAAATGGGTATGATGTGTCGGCGTAAACGGGAGAGAAAACTTGTTGGGCTTATTATTTTCATACGCGGCTTAGACCTCCAGTAGTTGCTCCTGCATTGTCAGATTGATGTTTTCGAGGCCTTCAACCTGTTGCAGTTCGGACAACATCTGTTGGTTTTTTGCAGCATTTCGTATCATCAATTGATAGGCGTATTCAACTTCAGCAGTGCCAAAGCCGCTGGCTTGCGCTGATATGAGGGTAAAACTGCCGCAGAAACGTTTAAGAATATTGGAAATTGGATTATCAGGCCCAATGTGGCCTCTGAAACTAAAGCGCAAAAAGCCGTTATGAGGCTGATGAGTACCGAAGCCGGTAAGGTATAAATATATTACTATCAAACTTAGAATAATAGTCCCGACAATGGCGACTGCATATCGCTGAGAACCAGCCGCCATACCAACTACCAGTGAACAAAAAATGAAGGCTATATCCCTGGTGTCTTTGATGATGTTGCGAAAACGTACAATCGCTAAAGCACCCATAAGACCGACGGCGGTGATAATGCTGGTACCGATGACTGCCATAACCATTGCCACAACGACGGTGATTAGAATCAGTGATTGGACAAAGGATTTTGAATAAGACAAACCGCTGTGAGTAAAATAATAAACCCAGGCCAGGACCTGTCCGAGTGCAAAGGCAAGCAGTAAGGACAAAAGGACTGCCTCGGGTGTAAAAACACCGCCCAATGAGGAAGGACCTTCAAGTATTTGCCAAATTCTATCCATAGTTTACATACCAACTAACTGGGGCGCACAAAACTTTAACAAGCAAGAATCTTGAATTGAAGAAGCGTACTTTGATATTGAGCGTTGCCTTAAATTAAAGTATTTGACCAATTGGCTAAGCCAAAAAGGATAACAATCAGTGAATTTTATTTCCAAAACGACGCCGCCTGTTGTAAAGGGATTACGTTGCCAGCCGCCGCCGCCAAGTCTAACTTCAGGCTCTTTGGTAACACAGTAAGCAAGCTCACGGTCGAAGGTTACTCTTACTTTGTTTTCCTCGCCGCCTTCATATGCCTGCCGGGTGTAACGAATTAATACTGCAGGTTTCGCTATAATGTTATTCATATACAATTGGAACTGATTAATTGAATCTGTATCGGCTGTATAATTCTGCGGTGGCAGTGGCAGACCTCCGAGCAAAATTGGCACATCACCGCTCATGACACGGGCCCGGCTTTTCATAATGATAGTATTTATCCGGCGCTTAATCTCAAAAAAGCGAGGATAATCCGGTTCATCGGTGTAACTGCGGATTCGTAGTTTGTAGCGGTTTTGAAATCCTCCGAGACTTTCTTTGCAGAGCTGTAGGCCCTGTGAATCCAGATAAAGGCTAACAATCGGATAATCACGACTTCGGTGCAATTTACAATACCGGTCCAACGGAATATAGGGTTTAATAAACTGGACAATCCCCTCGGCCGTTGATTCGCTTATGTGGTACTTAAGCTCATGGCGGCATCTAAGAGTTTTGTCAGGCAGCTTATCCGGTATTTTTCCGGTGCCCGCATTCCGTTTACGGGAACCGGTATTCTGCCCGGAAGTCGGTTTTAATGATTTACCCTCAAACATAACAACCTTCGTTATTAAACCACTTTGTATAGAAGGATGTGGAAATTGTTAACTTTATTTATTTCGAGCACTTACGGCCGCTGGAATCTGTTTCGACCCACCCCTCTTTATGATGCATAAAGCTGGTCTTGCATTCCCCTGGCCAAAGCTTTTTACCGCCTGGCTCTGACATCCAATCTGACAGTTTTCCATATTCTAACATATTTAAGGCCTTTAAGTCAACATTATTTTAGTTCTGTAATCGCTGACGATTATGACGATTATGAGGCTTTTTTATAAAATCCCGTTCAACCTGATGAGACCGGGGCTAACAAAACGACCTGAAGAATTGCTTTTGATACTAAATTCAGTCAGTCAATTAATAGACCTAAACCACCAAAACCATCCGTTTCACAAACTAAGCCTAAAACTAACAATAAAACAGAGGCTTACTCAAAACGCGTATGGTATTATGGCAGGATTGAGCGGGCTTGGCACCGTTGCCGAGCATTGCATTTGCGAAACTTTGACCGAAAGGACGAGACATATGGAACCAGACTGGCTCAAATGGGCAAAACAACTGGCAGCGATTTCACAAAATGGCTTAACCTACGCTGAAGACGCTTACAACATCGAACGATACGAAACGATTCGTCAGATTGCCGCCGAAATGATGTCTGGCCAATCAGACTTGGGCCCTGATGCTCTGCTCACCATTTTCGCGAAGGAAGACGGCTATGCCACACCCAAAGTCGACGTCCGCGGCGTTGTCTTCCGTGACGACAAAATCCTGCTTGTCAAAGAGAGAATCGACAATGGCTGGACCCTTCCAGGTGGTTGGGCAGATCCCGGTAAATCCCCCTCCGAGAACGTTGTGCGCGAAATCTACGAAGAATCCGGCTTTGAAACCAAGGCCCAAAAACTCCTGGCAG
>CAZWME010000521.1:0-4419 GCA_964634515.1 uncultured Pirellulales bacterium
TGGAATTTTTAACTATTTTTTAAGGAGGACTATTATGTGGAGAAATGTATTAATTCTCATTGTTATCACGTCCATGCTGGTATTTAGCGGCGTGGTGCAGGCGGCTCGGGACGTCACGGGCCCGTTTGACACTGTGGTGGGAGTCCCTGACGAAGACACCCCGCCCAACGAACTACCACCCTTTGCCGTCGATGACCAGGTTCTGACGAAGTATCTGCACTACAAAGGCGGGACAGAGGCCACGGGATTTCGAGTAACGCCTGTGGAAGGTGCGACAGTGGTGACAGGTCTTACTTTCACCACTGCCAATGACGCAGACGGACGCGACCCGGCCGATTACGAACTGTCCGGCTCCAACGACAGCATCGACGGGCCGTACACATTAATCGCCGCAGGCCCCATTGAGGACTTCATCGCCACTGCGGCCTGGCCGCGGCGTACGAAGACCACGACGCCGATCCAGTTCGCCAACACAGTGTCCTACAAGCACTACCAGGTAATGTTCCCGACCGTTCGTACTGCGGGCAACTACATGCAGATTGCCGAGGTGGAGCTGTTGACGCCCGTTTTCAAGGCTTCTGAGCCGGTCCCGGCTAATGGTGCTATACATGAGGATACCTGGGCGAATCTTGCCTGGACACCGGGCGAAACTGCAGTTTCTCACGATGTTTACTTCGGCGAAAATTATGACGATGTGGAAGCCGGTGCAGAAGGCACGTTCCAGGGCAATCAGGCCTCCGCATTTTTTGTTGTTGGTTTTCCCGGTTTTGCAGTCCCGGATGGTCTTGTTTTGGGGATGACCTACTACTGGCGCGTTGATGAGGTTGAGGCCGACGGCACTACGATACACAAAGGTCCTGTCTGGAGCTTTATGGTTCCTCCGACGACCGCATACAATCCCAATCCGGGTGATGGCGCAAAATTCGTAGAACTGGGTGCGGACCTTAGCTGGACTGCGGGTTCGGGTGCGAGATTACACTATGTGTACTTCGGCGACAATTTTGACGATGTGAACAATGCCACCGGAGCAGTCCAACAGGTAACCACGACCTATACTCCCAGTTCCCTTGAGATTGGCAAGACTTACTACTGGCGTGTCGATGAGTTTGATGTCCTCACCACGCATAAAGGCAATGTCTGGAGCTTTAAGACCACCGATGGCAGTGGCGGCATAAAGGGTGAGTACTTCAACAACGCAGACTTGAACGGAACGCCGGTGCTGACGCGTATCGACCCGGACGTCGATTTCAGTTGGGGCGCCACGGGCCCCGGTGCACCGCTGCCGGACAATGGCTGGTCGGCACGATGGACGGCGGATCTGGAAATTGCCATCGCCGGCACGTTCACATTCAGTGTTAATAGCGAGGGCGGCACGCGGCTGTGGATCGACGACAAGCGTGTCATTGACATGTGGGTATCCTGGGTTCCCACGAAGTATGCCTCGCTGCCGATGTACCTTGAGAAGGGCATCCATTCGTTGCGCCTAGAGTTCGCGGACTGGGACCGCGACGCCCTGCAGCAATTGTCCTGGTCAACACCAACGATGGCCGAGCAGATCATTCCCGCCGGTCCGCTGCAACCGCCACTTAGAGCCAATAGCTCGAATCCACCAAATGGTGCGGTGGATGTAAAGCAGACGATAATTCCTGGCTGGAATGCAGGAGATGCTGCTGCTTCACACGAGGTCTATTTCGGAACTGATGCGGAAGCTGTGAAAAATGCCGATGCCAGCTCGCCCGAGTATAAAGGCACGAGGGCTCTTGGTTCTGAGAGCTATGATCCCGGACAACTTGAGTGGGATACTGCCTATTACTGGCGTATTGATGAGGTCAATGACACTAATCCCGACAGCCCGTGGACAGGAGCCGTCTGGAACTTTACGACAGCCAACTTCCTTATTGTGGACGATATGGAGAGCTACAATGACATTAATGAAGGTGAACCCGGAAGCAACAGGATATACCTGGCCTGGCTGGACGGATTTGACAATCCATCAACAAACGGTTCTGTCGTTGGTCATGCCAATCCTCCTCTCGCTGAGCAGACTATCGTTCACAGTGGTTTTCAATCGATGCCATTTGCTTATAACAATGCTGTCGGTAAATCCGAGGCGACTCTGACACTGACTTATCCACGTGACTGGACTGAGAACGGCGTTGACACACTGGCAATATGGTACATTGGCGACGCGGTGAATGCTGCCGAGACGATGTATGTTGTTCTAAACGGCAGCGCGAGTGTCGATAATCCTGATGCTAATGCGGCTCAGGCAGAAGACTGGACCGAGTTGAGAATCAACCTGCAGGACTTCGGTACTAACCTTACGAACGTCAATACGATTACTATTGGCTTCGGTAACAGGACTAATCCTGTAGCCGGTGGTGCAGGTACGGTGTACTTCGATGATATTCGTCTGCTTTTACCAACACCTTAAAGAAGGGATTTGACTGTTAAATAAAACTTTGAAGTAAATTTGTAAATTCGGGGCCTATCCTTACCCGGTATAGGCCCTTTTTTTTACTGATACCTGATTGAACTGCAATGGTAGTAAAGTGAAACTGATTATATAAAAATTTGTGATTAATCACGTGGTTTTTCCTTGACTGGAAAGCGAATAATTGGTATTGGTAGTATATTCAGTAAAGCTAGTATCTGTTTAGACATATACCAAACACAAATCCGGTATATTGTTTTTCTTTCCCGCAGGGAACGAGTTTTTTATTTGGTTATACAGGAGGAGTTGTTATGTATTGCGCCGGAGGCATAGTTTTAAGTAAGAACCTAACTTTGTGCCCGGGAGCTTCATATTCATCCCCGTCATCATTTAAGAGTTCATGTATTGATAACAATCCCGAGAAGCCGGTATTTTGGCGTGTGGCCAAAGAAAGGTATTTTTTCACTTTTTAAGGAGGATTACCATGTCTAAAACAATTACTTATGCATTGTTCCTTACGTTAGTGATAGGGCTGGCCCAGGGACAAGCCCATGGGGCGTATCTCGCCGCCTACTGGGACGCGGACTATGCGGACCACTGGATTAGTGCGGGCGACGCCGCGGCTGCGCGAGATGCTCTTGAGGCCAACAGCTATGAGATTCTGGACGCGGACCAGCTTAAGACGTGGATGGATGCTCGCATCCACGACGGCGTGACAAGTGTGATCGTGTTCTGCAAAGACGTCGCACCAGAAACCGTTGTAGAAACCAATACGGCAGACTGCACATTGCGCCATTATCTTGATGCAGGGGGCAAAGTCGTGTTCTATGGGGACATTCCCCTTTACAACCAGGGCAACCCGGGTGGCGGCGAGACCAACTGGGGCGATGGAGGATCGCAGGGCATTTTAGGACTCAACGCCGCCGGTGGTACCTGGGACAGCGGCAACACAGTAACTATCACCGAAGCCGGCGCAGAGTGGGGACTTACCGAAACCTGGGCATCCGTAAGACCGGCAGTTGCTGCTGATGTTGATATTATTTTAGCCACAGATGCCAGCGGGGCAGCAGCGTCGTGGGTGAAACACTACGAACCGGGCGACATTTACGGTGGATTTGTCCGGATATGGGACCGCGGCAATGTGTACAGCTTCGAAGATCTTATGCGTGTAGCACAATACGGCATGGGGGGTAATCCTTTAGCCCGAGGTCCGAATCCGGCCGACGGTGCCTTCCATATGGACACATGGGTTAGCACGTCATGGTATGCCGGTGACCTTGCTGTTTCACATGATGTATATTTCAGTGATAATTTTGCTGATGTTGATGCCAGTGCCGAGGCTGCTTTTCAGGGCAACCAAGGCCCGACGAGTTTAGTGGTGGGCTTCCCGGGATTTCCTTATCCGGACGGCCTTGTACCTGGCACGACATACTACTGGAAGATCGTGGAAGTAAACGAAACCGAACCGAACAGCCCGTGGGAAGGCCCAGTATGGAGCTTTACGATTCCACCCAAGACCGCCTATTTACCCGATCCGTCTGATGGCGGCGAGACCGTAGCCGTTGACACAAGTCTTATCTGGACAGCCGGTTTCGGTGGGAAACTGCACACCGTTTATTTCGGCGAAAGCTTTGACGAAGTGGACAATTCAACAGGTGGTCTGCCTCAGGGAATTACCACCTATGAACCCGGCCCTCTTAAACAGGCCAAGACTTATTACTGGCGTGTAGATGAATTCGATGCCATCGCTACATATAAAGGCGATGTCTGGAGCTTTACAACCGAGGGCTCCGTTGCCGCTCTTGAGCCTGCTAATGGTGCCGTGGATGTTACACAGACAGCTGTTCTGACATGGGTGCCGGGCCTTGGTGCATCGCATGAAGTCTATTTCGGCGCAGACGCAGCTTCTCTGGAGCTTAAAGGCAGCGGCAACCTCGGTTCCGAGAGCTATGACCCGGGACAACTCGAATGGGATACTACGTATT
>CAZWME010000522.1:0-4419 GCA_964634515.1 uncultured Pirellulales bacterium
ATAGTTAAAAGAATATTATGGCATTATTTTCTCAATGGAAAAAACCTAAAAAAGCAATTCTTCGGTTTGAGTTTGCCGGTTGTCTAATGCCCGGGATTAACGAAACCTGTGATATCAGGCGTTTTCTTCGACCTGTTTTTTGGGGGATTTTCTTTTGCCGGATATGCTTTTTATTGGTAGCGGTTTTTCGACTGTCTGTTCTGTGGGCTTGTTATGGTTAAAGGAAACACTTTTGCTGTGGCCGTGAATTTTGTCAACTATTGCGTAACTCTCCACTATAGCCAACAGGCTCAACAGAAAGCTGAGCGTGCTTTCCGCACCCTGATTTATATTAACTCCGTCACGGAGAAGCCCGTCGTTACATCCTTTTGTTCTAAAGTCATACAGCGGGATGCGCAATTCGTTTTGACCGAGGAACCAGTCAAAAGCTTTTCTTTGAAGGATCAAATATTTTTCCTTCTGTGTTGCGTCATAAGCCGCCCTTAACATCATAACCGTACTTGCTGCTTCGATAGGTTGCTGGTCAAATGTGGCTTTTGTCCCTCCGCGCTCGTACCATCCTTTGCAGCCGATGAAGCTGAAAAAATCTTTATTGAAGGTATTTGTCAGCAGGAATTCACAGGTTTTTTCTGCAATCTCGAGATATTTCTTATTCCCGGATATGAGACCGGCAACAAATAGGGCATAAGGCAAAACGGCATTATCGTATGTCAAAATGTCCTCGAACCATTCCCAGTCGGGGTAATTATTTTCTTCGTATTGAGTTACCAGGCCGTCTGCGGTTAATTCCAATTGGCGTTTTATGTCACTGGCTCCGGGAAACTGTTTCAGATAATCGCACATACCAAGTATCGAATACGCCATACCCCTTGGAAGTTGCTTCTGGATATGCTTTACTGATTTATCAAAGCAGCTTTTGGCAATCGATAGATATGTCGGCGATGGTGGTTGTGCCATAACCGTTCCGAATGCCCACAATACTCTGCCAAAAGCGTCATTTAACGGCTCATCCTTAAACCAGCTTCTGTCAAAATTCATGAAGTTTCTGATTGTGCCGTCGCTGTTTTGGGAATGGATGGTGAAGGAAAAATATGTATCGAGAAGCCGAAGGGCCTGCGGCTCGGAGTACTGGGCATAATGCTTGGTCATTGCGATTACGGCCCTGGCGTTGTCGTCCGTACAGTAACCGTATTCGCGATTGGGTATGGTAAAATTGGCATGTTGATACAAACCGGTGTCATCGGTCAGCTTTTCCAGGTGAGTCAATGAAAGCTCCGGCACCTCAATCGATAAAGTTGTTTTAGCGGCTATACGCACCGGTAGCCATTTTGCATTAAATAATTTCCAGTAGGCCTGTCCGATTTTGGTCCACGTTCTGGACCGGCCGTAATCGTAGGCCAGTCTTCGCAGCGAATAAAACAGCGAATCGTTCTGAAGTATTTCAACTATTGTTTCAGCTATTTGTTCCGAATCTTTAAATCCTACCAGCTTCCCTCGGCCGTCCGCCAACAGTTCCGTTGCCGCCCAGTAAGGACTTGAAACTACCGCCTTGCCTGTCCCGACTGCAAATGATAACGTGCCGCTGGTCAGTTGTTTTTCGCTTATATATGGCGTTATATAAATATCTGCCGCGCATAAAAAGTTGTGAAGCTCCTGGTCATCTACGAATCTGTTATAGAAGATTACATGTTCCTCAAGCTTTAAGTCTTTGACCATTTGCTTCAGACTGAATCTATATGATTCACCTTCCTCTTTGAGTTTGTTCGGGTGTGTCATACCAAGGACTATGTACATCACCGAGGGGTCGGTTTTGACTATTGCCGGCATCGCCTTAAGCATAAACTCAATACCTTTGTTCCTGCTGAGAAGACCGAAGGTTAAAATTGTTCTTCGGTCTTCCAGGCTGAATTTGTGTTTATAGTAGTTGCTGTCAACAAAAGGCAAATCCGGTATGCCGTGTGCGATCAATTTTATTTTCTTGGCTGGTATATTATAAATGTCACGCAGCATACCAACGCCGCGTTCGTTCATAGTGATTACTTTATAAGAGACATTACAGACATCCACTAATGACTTGTAGTAAACCGGCCCGGGTTCATCAATGACCGTATGAAGGATCGTTATGATGGGGGCCTTAAGCCTGTTCAGAAGCAAACTCAGATATGAACCGGCGTCGCCGCCGAAAAGACCGAATTCGTGCTGGACGCAGACTGCGTCAACGTGGCTGAAATTGATATAATCGGCCGCACAAATATAATCGCTTTTCACATTCTGGCGGATTTCGAACTTGACTGGATCTTTATATTTTTGGTCTCCCGAGCGCATTGCCACTACCAGCGGCTCGAAAGCACCCTTGGCGGCTAATTCGGTGCTTTTGATAAGGTCCGATGTAAAGGTTGCTATGCCGCATTTTCTTGGCAGGAAAGAAGAGATAAAAACCACTTTTTTCGGAGTATTTTTTGGCATTGGTAATATCCCTTTTTAAGAACTGTAAAACATCCTTTTATTTTAAGAACAATTACTCCGGACGTCAAGTAATTTGACCGTTATAAAAGAATAAAAAATCTTTTGTTCAGACGTATAAATCCTCTCTCTTGTCATGAGTTAAAATAGGTAATTTGGCTGTTTTTTCAACGTGTCCCGCTATGTTTACTGGAATTGCACTACATAATCGCCCCTCGTTGCCTCTAAAACAAAATTTAATTCTAATTTCGCGAATTGCTCTGTTAAAACATACAACATTTGTCAGCCTGAACGAAGCGCAGCAAAGTGAAGAATGACTGTCTTTACAATTTTCCACAAAAAAAATTATCATTGAAGAAAAGGGCCTATACCGAATAGGTGTAGGCCCCGAATTGATAGGAACCACCATATTAACAAGTGAATTGTAACCTGTCATTTACGGTGCGGGTGCATACAGCCGAATATCGTCAAAGTACATTATGCCTGCTCCGCCGGCAACCGGATTACTCCTGTTACCAAGGCCAATGGTAATCGTATTGACGTTGGCAAGGTTCACGCCCTGGTCGGCAAACGCCTGCAAGTCGATATTCCATTCGGTCCAGATTGTTGCCTGTGCAGCGTCAGGATCATCATGATCGACCCTTGCATTACCGTTGAGAGTAACGTACATTTGCTCGGCAGCATTAGCCGCTTCTCCTCTAAACCAAATTGTCAATGTGTTGACACCGTTCACTGTCCAGTCATGATTGGAAGTCAACGTTAAAGTCGCCTCGGATTTTCCGACAGCGTTGTTGTAGATCATCGGCATCGACTGCAAACCGCTGTGAACAATATTCTGCTCGGCAATTGGAGGAGGATCATTACCAACGACAGAGCCGTTTATGCCCGGGTTGTCGTAGCCATCCGCCCATGCCAGATATATCCTGTTGCTACCAGGTTCACCTTCTTCAATATCATTGTAAGCCTCCATATCGTCAATAATCAGGAAGTTGGCTGTCCTGAAGCTCCAGAGTGGGCCTGTCCACGGACTGTTGGCGTTGGCGCTATTGGTCTCATCAACGCGCCAGTAGTAAGTAGTATTCCACTCAAGCTGTCCTGGTTCGAAGCTCTCAGAGCCGAGATTTCCGCTCCTTTTTAATTCCAGAGAAGCTGCATCGGAGCCAAAATAGACTTCATGTGAAGTACCTTGGCCCGGCGCCCATGTGAGAACAGGTGTTTGCGTTACATCCACAGCGCCATTAGCCGGATCAAGTGCCGTAACAGCGCCTTCGGTAGTAAAGCTCCATAAATCCCCTTTATGCGTATCGATAATATCAAACTCATCGACCCGCCAGTAGTAGGTCTTAGCAAGTTCGAGCGGGCCGGGATTGTAACTTGCAGTTCCCTGGGGTAGTCCTCCTGTGGCGTTGCTGACTTCGTCAAAGTTGTCACCGAAGTACACGGTGTGTAGTTTTACACCATAACCTCCAGTCCAGCTAAGGTCTGCATTCAGGTCAACAGCCTCGGCGCCATCAACCGGTTCTGGTGAATAGGCGGTTTTGGGAGGAATACTAAAGCTCCAGACATCGCCCTTCCAGGGGCTGTTCGGCTCGGAGTCATTGACCTCGTCAACACGCCAGTAATATGTTTCGCCCGGTACGAGACCCTCCGGAAAGGCAAAGCCCGGGAAGCCGGCAACATAAAATGTCTCGCCCTGATTACCCACGAATGTACCTTCGGCGCCGCTGTCCACATCGTCGAAATTTTCACCTAAATATAAATCATGAGAGACCGCTAACCTTCCCGGCGACCAGCTCAGGTTCACCCAGGTGTCTTCATGGAGCGCACCGTCCGCAGGAGTTGGCTTGGTGGCGATAACCGGTATCACCGTAGGTACGGAAATACTAAAAGTATCATGTCCCGACGCCGTGATTCGCACGCCCATCACCGGCACGTCTGTCGTGAAAACCACACCGA
>CAZWME010000523.1:0-4417 GCA_964634515.1 uncultured Pirellulales bacterium
ATGGTACCGTTGCGTACAGGCGAATATCATCGAAATACATCATACCCGCACCACCGGCCACCGGATTATTCTTATTACCAAGACCAAGAGTAATCGAATTGACATTGACAAGATTTACTCCCTGGTCGGCAAAGCGCGTAAGGTCGATATTCCATTGTGTCCACGCAGTTCTCGTTGCTGCATCAGGATTATCATGATTGACCACTGCGCTGCCATTAAGGGCAACATACAAATTCTCAGCAGCGTTAGCCGCCTCACCTCTGAACCAAATAGTCAGTGTGTTTATACCGTTCACTGTCCAGTCACGATTGGAAGTCAACGTTAAAGTCGCTTCGGATTTGCCAACCGCATTGTCATAGGCCATTGGCATCGATTGCAATCCGCCATGGATGATAGTCTGCTCGGCAATTGGAGGAGGTTCATTACCAACGACAGAGCCGTTTATAGCCGGGTTGTCGAATCCGTCCAGCCAGGCCAGATACATCCTGTTACTACCGGGCTCACCTTCATTAATGTCATTGTAGCTCTCCATATCATCAATGATAAGGAAGTTGGCCGTAGTAAAGCTCCAAAGTGGGCCTGTCCACGGACTGTCGGCGTTGGTATTATTGGCCTCGTCGACACGCCAATAGTAGGTTGTATTCCACTCGAGTTGTCCGGGTTCATATCTCTCAGAGGCGAGGTTCCCGCTGCCTTTTAACTCTAAGGAGGCTGCATCAGTGCCGAAATAGACCTCATGTGTATCGGCAAAAACTCCCGGTACCCATGTGAGAACAGGCGTCTGTGTTACATCAACAGCGCCTTTAGCCGGCTCCGGAGTGCCCACCGCACCCTCAGTTGTAAAACTCCAGACGTTTCCTTTATATGTTTCGAGAATATCAGACTCATCAATCCGCCAGTAGTAAGTTTTAGCCAATTCAAGTGGCCCCGGATCAAAGCTCGCAACTCCCAGAGGAAGACCACCGGTCGCATTGCTGACATCGTCAAAATTTTCACCGAAGTACACATAGTGCAATTTGGAACCGAAACCACCCGTCCAGCTAAGCTCCACATTCAGATCTACAGACTCGGCGCCGTCAGCCGGGTCGGGTGCATAGGCGGTTTTGGGAGGAATACTAAAGCTCCAGACAGGGCCCACCCATGGGCTGTTCGGCTCGGTGTCATTGACCTCATCGATTCGCCAGTAGTATGTCGTGCCCGGAACAAGGCCATCCGGATATGGAAATCCGGGAAAGCCAACAACCATAAATGTCCCGGTCTGATTGCCCTGGAAAGTACTCTCGGTGCCGGCATTCACATCGTCAAAATTATCGCTCAGGTAAATATCATGAGAAACTGCAAAATCTCCCGGCGACCAGCTAATATTTACCCAAGTATCGGGATATACGGCACCGTCAGCCGGAGTAGGGCCAAAGGCGAATGGATAACCTCCGGAAGCTTCCATAAGGATTTGAATCTCGTCCCGGGTCAGCGCTCCATTGTAAAGCCGCACATCGTCAAGGAAACCATCAAAGAATTTGCTTATGTGAGATATGTCCGTAGCATAGGCTTCAGAGGGTTGACTGCCAATCGACGCGTTAACAGAGGCCTCAGTGGCAACAGCATCACCTCCTTTTGCTGTGCTGCCGACTTCCTCGCCGTTAAGGTACAGCCGCATCGTAGTTCCATCCCAGGTTGCGGCAGCATGCTGCCATTCTCCAATTTCCAAAACCCCGGAACCGGCAATTAAGGTAGTAGTGTTCTGGCCATCAGTTGTTTTCAGACGGAACCTCAATCTTATTTCGCCGGCCTCTGCAATTGTACTGAGCATCCACCAGTGATCGTTTTCACCCCATTCATTCGCCTTGGTGAGAACACGGCCATCGTTGATGCCGAAGCCGTTTGGTTTAAGCCAGCCTGCAAGGGTGATACCCGGCCCTACAACATCGAAAGCACCCAGCTCAACGACATTGTCAGTGCCATCGAACTCCAGTGCACCTCCTATCTTCCCGGCTCCCCACTTTGGGTCACCTATTATGGTGCCGTCGTGCCCGTTGCCACTTGCATCATGTGCTATCGTCCCGGATGTCTCATCAAATCTCCAGTGAGCTACGAGGTCTGCCCTGGCTGTAGTTGTCAATACCAGGCTCAGTACAAGAAAGTAAGAAATAACGGCAATCAGTTTTCTACACATAATAATCCTCCTTCAAAATCTATATGTGAGTTGCAGGTCAAAAAAGTGAAAACATAAAAATAAGCCATAAAATTTACGCCTCCTGAGAGAATGAAAGTAACGGATCTCCTGCTGTTCTCATTTATAACAGATTAATCTCACTCTCGTCAAGGGAAATCTTAGTTTCTCGTAGTTCTCTACACAAATTCACTGAAGTCACAGGCTCTCAAAGACCCAAACTTTGGGATTGTACCACCCGATGGAGATGATATCCAAATCGCCATCACCATCGAGATCCACGGCCTGGGTTCCATCGTGGTGGTCAATGGTGTTCTTGGAATCTTTATCAATAACGTGTTGTTTCCATCTTTTTCCTGCTCTTATGTTCTCAAAAAGTACCACGCGGTTTTCCTGCTCGCCCCGATGCTCACCGATCACCACATCCGGATCCCCGTCTCCATCGAAATCGGCTGTATCCATACTGAAACCCTGACCATCAATCACATCTATCTTGTGACGTATCCAGGTATCCGTGGGATCGGCCGGCGCTTCAAACCACCATACATCAGTACCTTTTTCCAAGGAAACCACGGCATCCAGGCGGCCGTCTCCGTTGACATCCGCCAGGTCCACACGGTCGGGTTCACCCTCGGTAATTTTTCCCATGCGGAACGTGGCCCACCTGGCACCATCATTGCGCAGCCACACATCACCAAGCAGAAGATCCAGGTCTCCGTCCCTGTCAATGTCACCGTAGTCCAGGTCTTCTCCCTGCGGCGGACTGCTTACAGTCGTACTAAGCAATGTCGAGGTCCATTTCGCCTTGGCAGGTTTAGAAGGGACATTCAGGGCGTGGATACCACCCCCGTCACGATGCCACGAGAGTGCGACCTGCAAGCCATTGCCCAGTCGTCCCACAGTGCATCCCTGGAGGAAGTCACCGCCACCGCTGTAATAAATATTCTTCAGAATGGAAAAATCGCCCCTGCCGTTGTTTTGTGCCCATACGAACGTCTTATTTTTGCCTGCCCCCACACCTTCGGTGCCCAGGATATCCGGGTCACCGTCACCATCGAAGTCATGTACAATGGCCATATTCCTAAGGGAATTACCGATGGTTCTTTGTTTCCAGGTGCCGGACAGTTTTCCGGGATTTTTCCACCACCAGCCTCCCGCCACCAAATCCTTGTGTCCATCACAATCAACATCAGCGCTTAGTATAAACATAGCCCTTTGCGGCAAATCATCGATAAAATGGCGCTGCCACTTGTCAAGGGAGACCTTTTTAACACCTTTGTTCATCAACACATCTACACGAGGTGAATTGTGATTGTACGGCTTCATAAGGATATCCAGGTTGCCGTCACCATCCAGATCGGCCAGTTGGCCTTCATGAATGCCCTGGCCATGAGAGGCGATGGTCTCAGTGAAACCACCCTTGCCGTTACCGTACCATATATATGTTTTGGCATTGTCACCGGCACCCGGGTTGCCCATCTCGCCGATAAAAATATCCTGATTTCCGTCATTATCTATATCCCTTATCTCACAGGTATGTCCGTGGATGATATATCTTAACATATGGGGAATCCAGGCTTGGCCGTTCCACTGGTACCACCTGATGTCGCCGTTTATATCGCCGGGACTGAAGACAACTTCAGGTCGCCCACCCTTGACCAACTGGCCGACAGCACATTGAGTAAAGGCCATTTCAGCATCAATGACATGTTCCTTATACCGGGTGCCTCCTTGATGTTTGAACCAGCGGCCACCTCCCACAATATCCACCTTGCCATCCAGGTCGATGTCCACAGGAATTGAAGAAAAACCTTCACGTTCGCGTCCTGAACTCCAGGAATAGATGGTGGCAGAAGACCAAGGCCCGGTTTGTTTGGGATTCAATGGTATCTCGTAAAGCAGAAGCTTCCTGGCCCTTTGATTCCATGAAACGAATTCCAACTTCCCGTCACCGTCGAAATCTCCAACAGTCTGGTCATGATGTTTCTTGCCGTCAGTATTTTTAATGGTGTGACGTGTCCATTGCCTGGTGAAAACCGGACAAGGATTTTCCCACCACCACATGTTGTTTCCGCTGGCATCCTGGCCAAAGATAACGTCCAGATCACCATCCCGGTCAATGTCGCAAGTGTCACCACCGGCTTCCGGCTTAAGGTGGGTGTTGTCGATTATCTTCATGTCCCAGCTTTTTCCGTTGTACTTGTACCAAACCACAGAGGGTGTTTTAGTTCGTTCGGTGACGACAAA
>CAZWME010000524.1:0-4407 GCA_964634515.1 uncultured Pirellulales bacterium
TTAAAGTCTGCGCAGCGTCCTGGAAGGTCGCAGGCAAAAGGATAGGAGAGGTCTATGCATGCAATACGATGGGCTGCGTGGCAGGCTCTTTCGCAGCAGGTTTTGTGATGGTGCCTTTGTTAGGATTGCGGGACAGCTTCCTTGTGGTTGTTGCGATTCAGCTTATGTTAGGCGTTGTAGTTCTTTTTCTATCAGAGAAACGAAGATTAATACTCTGTGCTTGTGCGGCGGTAGTTTCAATAGCAGCTATCATTGTCAGTGTACTGTACATCCCGCGTGATATATTTCTGCAAACGATGAATACTTATCACTACCCGAGCAAAATCATTTATATCAAAGACGGCGCGACAGGTACGATTACAGTGCACGATATGCCAGATGGTGACCGGCTTATCGTAGTTGACGGGGTTGATGTGGCGGGGATGAATTTCATGCTGCGCACCACTCAGAAACTTCAGGGGTACGTACCGCTGCTGATGCACAAAGATCCTCAAAAAGTACTACAAATCGGTTACGGGAGCGGTGAGACTTCCGGAATCGGCCTGGCATACGGCGTTGAAGACTACAGGATAGTTGATGTTTGTCCGAGCGTTTTCGAGGCAGGCAGGTTCTTCGAGACAATCAATCGTTCTTCCTATAAAGACCCGCAGCTAACAAAAATTATAATGGACGGAAAAAACTTTGTGAAGCTTACCGATGAGAAGTTCGACATCATAATGAACGATTCGACCTATCCGGGGACGACGGGAAGCTCGGCCCTTTACACATACGAACATTTTATACAATGCCGTGATAAGCTAAGAGATAACGGTATTCTGTCGTGCTGGATTCCACTGGATTTGCGAGGTGAAGACCTTCAGTTGATATTCAAGACTTTTCAGGAGGCGATGCCGCATAGTTGTGTATGGATGGCGAACAATTGTGTCAATAAACATGCCGTATTGGTGGGAAGTATATCTCCATTGAGAATTGATTTTCAGCGGGCCAAAAAAGTAGTTGAGCGAAAGGACATAGCTTCCGACCTTGCGGGGATTAATATTCACTCTATTTATGATTTACTTGATTGCTTTATTGTTGATGAAGGCGGACTGCGGAGAATAGGAGGTACGGCACCGCTTAATACCGACGACAGGCCACGACTGGAATTCGGAGCAGCAATAAAGCGGGAGGAAGAAGGATGTTTGATCAATACTATGGAGTGGTTTTCGAAGGAATATCGATCTGTTTTGCCATATCTGGTGAACCTCGGTGATACGACAGAAGAATCACAACAGGTCAAATCTACTTTCGAACAATATTACCAGGGAACAGGGCACGCCCTGCGGGGGCTTCTTGGGATGTTACACGGTGATCCGCAGATTATGAACACTGAATTCGATAAGGCGCGACAAGCCAATCCGTTAGAGCGGGATGTTCAGAGCTGTCTTGATGAAATGGACCTTGAGATAAAGGCGCTGGAGGAGGCTGTAGGACGTACGCCGAGGAAACCTATTCTAAGGTCGCGTCTTGCAAAAAGGTATCTTCTTTTGAATAACTACGAAGCAGCCGGCGAACAATACCAAAAGTTTTTGGAGCTTGAACCTGAGAATGCCGCGGGATGGACCAACCTGGGATTTTGTTACAAAATGTTAGGGCAGTTCGAGAAATCGATTTTGGCTCTTAACAAAGCAATCGAATACAATAACAAGATGGTTGCAGCTTATCGTAATCTGGCTGATGTATATGACAGGGTTGCCCGGTCGCACTTTATGAAGAAGGAATATAATCTCGCGCTTGAAAACGTGGAAAAGGCACTGGCTTTAGTCCCGAAAGATTCTCCTGTGTATAAATATCTTCAGGAAAGAAAAGCAATGGTGATAGGTGCCATTGAAGAATCGAAGCGCTGAGCCGCACGTGTTTAAATAGTAAAATAATTACTTACAATTTAGGAGGTCACAAAATGTCAAATGTTTATATCGGCGTCAATATGGAGTTTATGCGTCATGCCGACAAGTCGTTCGAGTGGGGTGTGGAAAAGGCCGCAGAGTTAGGTTATGAATACATAGAGCCGTGGGTCCACTGGGGACGAGAGCTGCTCAGTGAAGCAGGTTACTACCAGAGTGTTTCATTGCTGGATGATCCATACCGTATCAAGCGGGCCTGCGATAAAGCAGGGGTGAAACTTTCCGGGTTATCGTCGCATACGCCACTCTGTAAGCCAGAAGTGAGTACTGAATACATCAAACAGGCGATTCGTTTTGCAGCGGAATGTGGTGCGCCGGTAGTCAATACAGATGAAGGCCCGAAGCCGGCCTGGACGACTGAGGAAGAAGACCACGTTCTGATGCGGTATGTATTGAAAGAGGCAGCGGCCGTGGCGGAAGCCCGCGGGATATTTATAGGACTCGAGCCACATCAGCAGTACAGCCAGCACCCGGATGGTCTTGACAGGATTTATGAACTGGTTGACTCGGACGCCATCGGAATCAACTTCGATACGGGTAACAGTTACCTGTGTGATCATGACCCTATTGAGTGGCTTGAGCGTGTCAAGGACAGGTTGGTACATCTGCACGCCAAAGATATTTCGGTGCAACAATCGAAGGACGAACGCGGCAAGGTAACAGGTACGCCATCCGGCTGTGCATGCGGCGAGGGCGTTATCGACTGGAAAAAAGCGATTGAGATATGCAAAAAGCTGCCTCGGGATATTGTTTTCAGTGTAGAATGCGGTACGGTAGAACAGGCTGAGCGAAGTATCAGCTACCTTAAAGGTCTGATGTAGTAGTTGCAGAAAGTGTTAATTAAGCATAATTTTGTGACCAGCAGGCCTACAAAACAGATATAATCGAAGATGCAATGTATGGAAATGATATGAAAAAAGAATGTATTAAACGAAGAGAGTTTTTGCAGAGAGCCGGACTTGGAGCAACTTCGCTTCTCTTTGGCTCAGGTTTGGCCGGCTGTTCCGGCGCACAGTTTGCGGGTAAAAAATCCGCACGAAAGCCGAATGTTGTATTTATTTTCGCGGACCAATGGAGAGCACAGGCAACCGGTTATTCCGGCGACCCGAATGCTCAAACGCCCTGTTTAGACAACCTTGCGAAAGAAAGTATAAATTTCACAAACGCCGTATCAGGCTGTCCGGTGTGCACTCCGTATCGCGGAAGCTTACTGACCGGACAGTACTGGCTTACGCACGGCCTCTTTCATAACGACAAACCCCTGGACCCCGATGCGACGACTATCGGCAAAGTTTACGGCGAGGCCGGTTACGAAACAGGCTATATCGGCAAGTGGCACGTTGACGGGCATGGAAGGAGCTCTTTCATACCGAAAGAAAGAAGACAGGGCTTTAAGTTCTGGAAGGTCTGCGAATGCACACATAACTATAATAAATCACTTTATTATGGTGAAACAGACGTAAAACAATACTGGGACGGTTATGATGCAATCGCCCAAACCCGTGAAGCTCAACAATACATCCGGCAACACGCAAACCAAAGACATTTTATTTTGTTTATGTCGTGGGGGCCCCCACATGCGCCATATCAAACAGCCCCCGAGAAGTATCGGAGAATGTTCTCTGCAGACAAAATTATCCTACATCCCAATGTCCCTGAGTCACTAAAGAAGAAGGCCCGGGAAGAGCTGGCCGGCTATTACGCCCATATGGCAGCACTGGATGACTGCATAAGAGATGTTCTTGGAACGTTGAAAGAATGCGGTATCGAAGAAAATACCATATTCGTTTTTACTTCCGACCATGGTGATATGCTGCGCTCCCATGGAATGACAAAAAAACAAAAACCATGGGAAGAGTCGGTCAGGATTCCGTTTTTATTGCGCTATCCAGCGGTACATGGAAAAACAAGCAGGAAGATTGATATGCCGATAAATACACCTGACATTATGCCGACTCTGCTTGGCTTGAGCGGTATTGCCATTCCCCAATCGGTCGAGGGCAGGGATTTTTCCGGTGTTATTGAAGGGACAGAGCCGCCTGAGAATGATTCGGTGTTGATAATGTGCCCTGTGCCGTTCCATCAATGGGGCTACAAAAAAGGCGGGAGGGAATATCGCGGGGTGCGCACACGGCGCTATACCTACGTAAGGGACATTAAAGGCCCCTGGCTGCTTTATGATAACCAGGCGGACCCATATCAACTGGAAAATCTGTGTAATAGCCCGGAGTATTCACAAATCCAGCGAAAACTGGAAAAGTTATTATTTGAAAAGCTCAAAAAAACGAATGACAAATTCCTGCCGGGCCCTAAATATATGGCCATGTGGAATTATAAGTGGGATGGAACAGATGGGCCGAAATAAGCATCTTCAAAACCAAGGGAACCTCTAATTGAAGGAGAAGCGGTTATGGGAACATTCAAAAGTATTGCCATTATTATTCTGTTGATTGCAGGTTTTTTA
>CAZWME010000525.1:0-4372 GCA_964634515.1 uncultured Pirellulales bacterium
AGAAATGCACGAGCATATTTGGCCGGTGCTTTGACAATAATCTGTGAGATTGATATGAACTTGAAGAGCCAATATCTTTCTCTGAGCATCAACCAGTAAAATAAAGCCCTGGCTGTTCTGCCGTTGCCATCGACAAAAGGATGGTCATAGGCCACCCAAAAATGTAAAATAACAGCTCGAATCAACGGATGGATAAAGTAATTAGGTGTTTTGCCATTAGCAAAATCGCACATAGCAGCCACTCTTTCTTCAAGCTGATCTGCTGGCGGCGGATCATGGAAAACTTCATTATACATATCGATGACACGTACCTTTTCAGTAGCTTTGCGAAATCGTCCCGCTGCTGATGAGTCATCTAATGTTTTTTCCGTAACAATTTGATGAATATCAAAAACTAATTCTTGGGACAAAGGTTCGTCTTTGAGCGTGTTTATGCGCTTCATAGCAGCAAAATTATTAAGTATCATCTGCTCACTCTTATCACAAGGAAGACGTCCTGTTCGTATCATTTCCTTCGCGACTATGCGTGTTGTTGCTGCACCTTCGAGTTGACTGGATGTAAATGCCTCCTGTATCAAAGAGTTTACGTAGTACCGGCTCTTTGTTTCTGTATTCTGGATTTGCTCAGGCATCTGATTAAACGTAGTTACAGACTGGTCAATCTGGTGCAAGCCTTCAGTAATAAAATCATTCGTTAGATACTGAAATGGCTTCTGGTGATTATCCGATAGTGGTAATTGTTTAAACATGCTTTGACGTTGTTTTTTTATAGCCAACCACCATTGCTCGTTGGAAAATCCCTCGGGAGGTGTCTGATATCGTAACTTGTCCCAATGGAGATATTTATCCGCTATCGGGCTTGAAATCATGTCAACAAATCCTGCTATCTGTTCTGAATTAGCTTTTATTTCTTGCCATATAGCTTCCAGCTTAGGTGGGATTTTGGGCTTTCTCATTGTGTTATCACCTTTAATATCAAAGCCTTAAGCATTTACTAATTATATACTAACTTTGTATTATTAGTATATAGGAATATATCGACTTTAATAAATACTAAATTTTAATTTTTAGTATTAAATTAGTATAAATCTTAGGATTTAATGTTCATTCCGATAAAATGTGGGCTTTTACAGCTAAGAACCCCTTTCTTTATTACGTCCGAAAACAAAGCCGTTTAGCAATGGCTTACCCCCTCTCCAAAATCGGTGATTAAAAACATTTTACCTTTTTGCGGCATCGTGTTACAATCTTTGGTTTGGGTTATTGCAGGATTTTTAACAGTAGTACGGTAGGAGTAATAAGAAAGTAAAATGGTCAGGCGAATAGACAAAGCAATCAGGATTACAGGTGCCTCCGAGCACAATCTCAAAAATATCAGTCTGGATATACCCCGCGATAAACTGGTAGTAATCACCGGCATCAGCGGCTCGGGCAAAAGCTCGCTCGCTTTCGATACGATTTACGCCGAAGGCCGGAGGAAATATGTCGAGTCGCTCAGCACCTACGCCCGGCAGTTCCTCGAGCAGATGCAGAAACCGGCGATCTCCGATATTACCGGCCTGCCACCCACTATCGCGATTGAGCAGCGAAGCGCCAGCAGCAATCCCCGCTCGACGGTAGCCACCACCACTGAAATTTACGATTATTTCAGACTTCTTTTTGCCCGTGTGGGCCGGCCCCACTGCTGGGTATGCGGTCAGGAGATTACCAGCCAGCATTCATCGCAGATAGTGAATTCGATTCTATCGAGGCCCGAAGGTACCAAGCTCCAGATTTGCGCCCCGCTGGTTCGCGGCAAGAAAGGCGAGCACAAAGATATTTTCACCGGCATACAACGGGAAGGCTTTGTCCGTGTGCGGGTTGATGGAACTGTCTATGACTTGCGCAACGTCCCGGAATTGAACAAGAATAAAAAGCACAATATCGCGGCGGTTGTTGACAGGCTGATAATAAAGAACTCGATTCGCGTGCGACTGGCTGATTCCGTCGAGACGGCGCTAAAAGTGGCCGACGGTATCCTTCTCGTGCTCGTGCAGGAACCTCATGCCAGTAAATCAAACGGCGGCGACGGCAAGTGGCAGGAGATTATTTACAGCGAAAAATTCGCCTGCCCAAAACACCCGCAGGCAAGTCTCGAAGAACTCTCCCCCCGCCTCTTCAGTTTTAACAGTCCCTACGGGGCCTGCAAAAGCTGCGACGGCCTGGGAACGATTCTTGAGTTTGACCCCGACCTGATAGTACCGGATAAAAGCGTCTCGCTGGAAAATGGTGCCATCGATGCCTGGCGCAAAGGCGGCAAAAGAATGAATATCTTCTATAATCGTCTGGTCAAAAGGTTCTGCCGGAAGATGGAAATCAGTAAATCGAAACCTTTCAGTAAAATGCCGAAAGAGTTTGTAAGGATTCTCATGCACGGCACGACAGCGGCCGACAAAAAGAAATACGGCATCGCGTTCGAAGGCGTTATCCCGAATCTTGACCGGCGATGGAAAACCACCACCAGCGAGTACGTCAAAACCAGACTGCACAGCTACCTGTCCGAACAGCCCTGTCAAAGCTGCGGCGGCGCCCGGCTCCGGCCGGAAGCTATCGCTGTAACCGTCGGTGGCAAAAGCATACACGAGTTGGCCGCACTTAGTATCGAAAAGGCCCAGAAGTTTTTCAGCAAACTCAAACTGGACGAAGAAAAAGCCGTTATCGGTGCCGCCGTCTTAAAAGAAGTAAAGGCCCGGCTGAAATTCATGGTCGATGTAGGGCTCGGATATCTCACCCTCGACAGGACGAGCAGCACACTGGCCGGCGGAGAGGCACAGCGAATCCGCCTGGCTACCCAGGTCGGCAGCGGCCTTGTAGGAGTCTGCTATGTGCTCGATGAGCCGACGATAGGCCTGCACAAGCGCGACAACGACCGGTTGCTTGGCATATTGCAGCGCCTGGCACGCCTGGGCAATACGGTCATAGTGGTTGAGCACGATGAAGATATAATTAGAAGTGCCGACCATATTATCGATATAGGGCCGGCCGCCGGCGCCCACGGCGGACAAGTCGTCGCACAGGGAAAGCTGGATGATATAACAGGATGCGAAGAATCACTGACCGGAGATTATCTCAGCGGCAATAAAAGTATATCCCTACCCGTAAAGCGCAGAAAATACAACCTGCGAAAATGTATCGAGGTAAAGGAGGCGGCGGAAAATAATCTTAAAAATATCGACGTCAAGTTTCCACTCGGCGTGTTTACCTGCGTAACAGGTGTTTCCGGCTCAGGCAAGAGCACCCTGGTAACCCGGATTCTGCTTCGGTCCCTGAAACGCCGGCTGTACCACTCCCGCGAAAAGCCGGGCAAACACAAAAACATCCTCGGCATTACACAGATCGATAAGATCATCGAGATAGACCAGTCGCCCATAGGCAAAACACCGCGGAGCAACCCGGCCACATACACGGGCGTTTTCGACCTTATAAGGAAGCTGTTCTCAATGACGCGGGAGGCGAAGATTCGCGGCTATAAGCCCGGACGGTTCAGCTTCAACGTTAAAGGCGGACGCTGCGAATACTGCCGCGGACAGGGAACCAAGAAGATTGAAATGCACTTTCTCCCCGACGTCTATGTCACATGCCAGAGCTGCCGCGGTTCAAGATACAATCCCGAAACGCTCCAGGTTACATATAAAGGCAAAAATATCGCCGACGTGCTGGCTATGAGGATAGATGAGTCGCTCGGATTTTTCTCGAATTTCCCGAAGATTACCCGGGTATTGCAAACGCTCGCCGATGTCGGCATGGGTTATATGCAGTTAGGCCAGTCCTCGACGACCCTCTCCGGCGGTGAAGCCCAGCGGGTAAAGCTCTCGGCCGAACTCGGCAAGGCCGCCACCGGCCATACCCTGTACCTGCTTGATGAACCGACTACCGGCCTGCACTTCGCCGACATCCACAACCTCCTGAACGTCCTGCAGCGCCTCTGCGACATGGGTAATACCGTAGTGGTCATCGAGCACAACCTCGACGTGATTAAAATAGCCGACTACATAATAGACCTCGGCCCCGAAGGCGGAGACGCCGGCGGAAAAGTCGTAACCGCAGGAGCACCCGAAGAAATCATAAAAAACAAAAAAAGCTACACCGCAAAATTCCTAAAAGAAAAATTACTCGATGCCGGATAAACACAAGTGGTGCGAAAAATCACACCTTAATTGGTTAATTTGCTTGCAAAAAGTTCTGTATATTGTTATTTTAAACATGAAAAGAGCGACAAAAAGGAAAAAGGCTTAATATAATGAAAGAAATATTCACCATAGGCCACTCAAACCACTCGCTCGACCATTTCATCGAATTACTTTTGGCTCATCGGCTTTCCACTATAGCTGAT
>CAZWME010000526.1:0-4367 GCA_964634515.1 uncultured Pirellulales bacterium
GCGAACCGCCGGAACGGAAATAGCTGGTGTGCATGAAGAAGTCCGCGATCTTGCCCAAGACCGGAGGTTCCGGCAAAGGAGTGACAAAGGCGTCACGCCAGGCCAGTCGGAATGGCAGATGCGTGCGGATCGCAAAACCGGCATAGCTGACACTTTCATAGAATCCGCCGTTGCGATCAAAATTGGCCGGTTTGTTGTCCAGGTTACTGCCGGCGTAGCTGAGCCATTCGGCGTCGGCGGCGCCGACACGTTCGACCCAACCGGGGGCCCGTGGATCTTCGTCCATGATCGCCATGGCGCCGATGCCAGCACCAAAGACGATGGCACTCCACCAATTGTGGCCCATGGTATCGAGTGCATGTATGCGTTGCTCACCGAGAACCCAGTCATTGAGCACCGGCAAGATGCCCTCTTCCGCCAGGCGGGCGGCCAGTTCTTTACGTTCTTCCGGCGTTAGCAAATCATAGACCGTATCATAGGCAATGGCAAAGGAGTGACATTTCTCGCCCGAGTCCAGACCCGCATGCCAGGGTGGATTCCGTTTCATGAGCATTGAACCGCTGCGCCCACCAAACTTATGTGAGAAGAGGCTTTCTTTGACGCGTTCACCGAATCGTTTGTCACCGGTCATCCGGTAAGCGAGACAGAGCAGTTCATTGCCTCCCCCCCCGTCTGCGGCGGCGGGCGCCCACCTCCCCTGAAGACGGCTCTAGCGTGCTGTTGGCGTTGGCCAGCATCTTCTCCCATGCCTCGGCAATAGACGGTTCATTGGCGATCCGCTCCTTCAGCCTTTCGATATTGGCGTCGGAGTAAGTCAAATAGGGATGACCGCTGCGTCTACTCAGTTCATCCGCCGCCTGGACTCTCAAACAGCCTAACACCTGGAGTATAAAGATCAAACAAATGAAAAATTTTACCTGTTTCATAGTCTTACCCTTTTCATAAAGAATTCTTTTAATGATTACCATAGAAGTTTGACATCTGAGGGCCATTGCTTGACATCTGTATACATTTCATTGCCTTTGTTGAAGGTGCTGTTCTCCATAGTGACGTCGCACTTGAGCAATCCCATGTCGATCTTTTTATTGGCAAACGTACAGTTGATGACATAAGAGTCATTGACAGCCCGCCACATGGCACCCCAGGTGTTATTAACAATGGTGCATCTGTTCAGGATAACCTTTTGGGGTGCATATTTGGGGTTTTCAGTATAAGTGTACTTGTCATAATAATGTTCACAGGGAAACCACAAGGCGACTCGGCCACACCCTGATATGTGATACTTGTGAAAGAAAATATATCCAGCTTCCTCATGATCGGCCTGGATCCCATTAACCTTCGAATCCCTAATCGTGCACCTCTGTGCCAGTACGTACTCGCAGGAGGTATACTTATTTCCTTTGCCTTTTACTGGAAAGGACATGTCACAATCTGACTGCAGAATGTACTTATTATACAGGAAATAGACGTTATGATATAACCCGCCCGCGGAACCATTGTATTGAATATCACAGTTGTCCATGATGATATTGTTTGTTCGCTTCATATGGACGCCTTGTGCGGACCAATCCGATACCGTAATATTTTGAAGCATGACCCGGGTGTGCCGGCTTTCATTCCGGCCTCGGATCAATATCCCATTGGCCTTACCCGTGCGTGTGCCTTTGAGGGTCAGGTCTTTGATGACCAAATCCGTCACCTGAGGATTCGCCTCTACGTTGAAACCGGTGCTTTTCATGTCAGGGCTCTGCAACAGAACCGTCTGCGCTCTTCCTTCACCGGTTATCGTTACCTTGCCCTTCAAAGTGATGGTGCGATCAAGGATATGAGTGCCTGCCTCCAGAAAAACAATCCCGCCACCGGCCGAGTTTGCAGAATCTATCGCCGACTGAATATCATCGCCTGGCTTTACGGTAATCACGTTATCCAGCCATTGCTGTGGATATTCGACATACTGGAACGCATCGCCCCATTTGTCTGCTATAATCGACGTGACTTCAGATTGGATGACCACCGGAGTAATCGCATGCGTGGTCTTCGAATCTTCAGAAGGAGCCCCTGGAATCCTTGGCCCTGCTTCATTGAGAGGGAACGGTTTAAAGCCAATCTGACTAGCCGGGCTATCCTCTGACAAGTGGAAATCCCCATTGGCAGGATCAATAAAACCAGGATCAGCAATAACCGTATGTGGGTCGTAGCCCAGCGTTTGCCACTCTTGCCAGGTCAGGACCGGTTCGTTGGGTTCATAAATACGACTGGGAAAGCGATCCTGGGCCCCAAGGACCTTGCCGTTGGTTGACCAGACCAGATTTCTATCGGCCTTGAAGATCCCTGGCTTATTGACTTTATGTGCATAACCGCCTGCATACATGGGCGGACCATAGCTGAGAAAGATATTGTTTGTCAGTATAAAACTCGTATGCTCCTCGGCTCGGGCAAGGCACACCACACTGGTATCGCTGAACGCGAAGATGTTGTTGCGAACGATGTTGTCCTTGCCGTAATGCTGGTTAAAGCAACTGTGTCTGCAACGATACACGAGATTGTTTTCTGCCAGAATGTTGCGCGTGCCCTCATCAAAATAGATAGCCCAGCCGCCGTATTTCCCGGCATAGATATCGTTGAACACGTTGTTGCGGATGACTGTCCCTGCCTGGTCCCCGAGTGTATAGATACCTCCCATATCGCTGAGCACGCGTCCGTCTCCATCGCGACGCTGCCCAATGTGGTGAATGTGGTTATACTCAAAGCGATTGCCAACAGCCAAAGCAGGTCCGTAGCCCCAGGTCCACCCACTGGAGATGCCGGAATAGTAGAAATCGTAGATTTCGTTGTGATGTATATTGTTGCTCGGGCTTTGCCCAATCCATATGCCGACTGCACAGTGGAAGTAGCGGCCACCATCGTAGATGCGACAGTCTGAAATTTCGTTGTGACTGGTAGCATCGGATGGATGCTTTAGCACTGGAGGGATCTTTTCTCCTGGTTGGTAGCCACTCTTGGGACCGCGTGGGCGGATCTTGGCACCAATCAGAAGCCCCCCACCGCCCAAGTCATGGATATCACAATGCAGAACCCGGTTTTGCAAGCATCCCGTGGCAAGTTCAAGACCGTAGTTGCCAACGGCGGTAATTTCACACTCCTCAAACAGGCAATACCTGGCGTCCTGAAGACGCAGGGCACCGTCCATCTGGATATCTGCCTGGCCGTAGCCAGAGGGACCTGAATCTCTCGGCAAAATCCAGGTGGTATGGCTGAAGGTCAAACCGCGAAACTGGACGTGTTCGACCCACTGATCGTCGACCCCATCACCCTGGATGCGTAACACATTCACCAGCGAAGGAATCATCGCCACGACCTCGGATTCTCCGGCCAGGGGATAGTAGTAGAGCTTATTATCTTCCCGGTCGAGATACCACTCACCGGGCTGATCCAGCATGGCCCGCCCACCTTCCAGATAGTAATGGTCCTCGATTTCCAATGCCCGCCCGCTCTGTTTGCTGCAGACGATCCGGTCCTGCTCACGCTCGACGCGGTCCAGGGGCATGTGGTATTCCAGCCATTTGTTGAATATCACCGCCACCCCATCTTGGACCCCATCAAAATAGTGTTCATCGGTAGGCGCGTAGGAGAAGTCATAGGTCCTGGCACGGCGCTCTTTAGCGGGATCCTGCTCCACCTTGGGGACGGATGGAATCTTCAAATAGCCGCGATTGGGTGTGCGTGCCTGAACCGCCCGATGGCCGTTTACCCATAACTGCTCAAAGGGAGTGTAGCCTTCAGACAGTTGGGACAGGTCGGCGACCAGTACGCTGTGTCCATTCAGATCGGTTCTCGTCCAAATGCGAACCTCCTTGCCCCCGCTGATCACTGTCGGCCTGTCCGTCCAGGATCGGTACACAACAGGCGACTCTTTGGTGCCGCTGTCCCGTGCTTCGAGAATCAACGGGGCCGTGCGAATATGAGTGCCAGGAAGGATACAGATTTCAATGGGTTGCTGGTGACGTTGCCCCTGAGGCAGATTACGGACAGCTTCCCGAGCAGCCTCCAGGCTTCGAAAGGGTCCGTCTGCCCCGTGGGATAATGGACGCTCCAATGTGCCTGACCAGGTGTCGTTACCCTCCAGCGACACGAAAAAACGCAGAGGGTAGGACGTCTCCGCAGCGTATAGTAAGCTACCTAAGAGAAGAATGGTGATCGCTAAACAAACAACCTGTTTCACGTGGCTTACATGTTTCATAATCTCACCTTTTCATAGAACCCAATTTGGTCACTCCCGGCCCTAATTTGAACCGCCGGTAATTTCTTTTAGTTTGTTAAAGAAGCCCTTTTTTCGTGGAGAGCTAATTTCCCAATTTACTGGAACC
>CAZWME010000527.1:0-4359 GCA_964634515.1 uncultured Pirellulales bacterium
CGACACGCTGAAGGAATGGAAAGAGGCCGCAACCAAACACGGACTCAAGTTTGGTGTCTCCACCCACCTCTACTGGTCGCCGCGCTTCTTCGCGAATGCCCGAAAATACCAGAAACCCGGCACGCCTGAGTGGACGTTGTTCAATATGGATTACGATCAACGCGGCTACGCATCGCAGGACAGCTGGAATGAACACTGGTATGCCCGCTGTTGGGAAATCATCGAGAAATATGATCCCGACATGTTCAACAATGATTGCCCTTATCCGAAAATCGGAGGGGGCAAGGGACTCGGTGTCAAACTCTTTAGTGATTTTTTGAACCGTGACCTCAAGGAAAATGGCGGCAAGCAAACCGTGGTTCTCTCCTTCAAGGACCGCGAAGAAGACCGGTCAGCCTTTACCTATAACCTAGAACGAGGAAGTTCAGGGGTGATTCAGCCCGAGCCGTGGATATGGGCAACCGATCTTTCCGGAAACTGGTTCTATCGCAAAGGGGCTGTCAACAAGATGAGCGTCCCGGTGATGATTGGAAACGCCATCGATGCGATCAGCAAAAACGGTGTGGTTATGCTCAACATTGCCTTGCGCGGAGACGGCACGATACCGGAGAACCAGGCGGCTTATTTGACGGCATTTGGTGAAGTTTTGAGAACCAACGCCGAGGGCATCTACGGTTCCAGACCTTGGAAAACTTATGGCGAAGGCCCGCTCGAAATTAAGACCGGCCGTCAGGGAGAGAACAAGAAGGATTATTCTCAACAGGATATCCGTTTCACAGCCAAGGACGGCAATCTCTATGCCTTCGTTCTGGCTAAGCCGACGGAAGATATCGTCATCAAAACCCTCGCCACCGGGAGTGCTCTCGACAGTGAGATCAAGAGCATTTCTATGATGGGCAGTAGCGAGCAGATCAAGTGGATCCGCTCGGCAGATGGCTTGACGATCACATTGCCGAAAACACTGCCGGACCAGTCTGTAATCGGATTCCTGATTTGGTGTGGAGCAAACGCTTGATTACGATTCAGGAGCAAAGGAGCGACTATGAATTCAGGTGTTGTATCACGACGTGACTTTCTCAAAGGTTTATGTGCAGGATCGCTGGCTATAGCGGGATGCAGACCACAGTTGGCCGGTACGCGCGGGGCAGGGAAAAGGCCCAACGTAATCCTCGTATTGACGGACGATCAGGGTTATGGCGATTTGGGTTGCCTTGGCAATCCCATCCTGAAGACCCCGGAGCTGGATCGTCTCCATGCCGATTCAATCCGCTTTACCGATTTCCACGTCAGCTCGTTATGTACGCCCTCTCGCGCGGCGATTATGACGGGCAACAATCCAGGGCATACGGGAGCTTATCGAACCAGTGCGGGGCGTACGCTGCTTCATCGGGACGAAAAAACGCTGGCGAATCTCTTTTCGGATGCCGGGTACGTCACTGGGATGTTCGGTAAATGGCATCTGGGGGATAATGTGCCGCACCGTCCACAGGACCGGGGATTTCAGGAGGTCCTCTGGCATCGCTGCGGAGGTATTGGTCAGGTTTCAGATGTTTGGGGTAACGATTATTTTGATGATACCTACGAACGGAACGGAACCCTGGAAGAGTTTGAGGGCTACTGCACGGATGTATGGTTCCGGGAGAGCCTCCGCTTTGTTGAAAAGAACAAAGATAAGCCGTTCTTTCTCTATCTGTCACTCAATGCCCCGCATAGCCCTTACCGTGTACCCGAAGAGTGGGCAAAACCTTATCAGGGAAACAAAGCGGTCTTTAATCCGAACTTCTATGGGATGATCGCCAATATCGACTACAACATGGGGATCTTCCGCCAGCGTTTGAGTCAGCTTGGGATTGCAGAGAATACGATCCTGATTTTTATGACGGACAACGGGACCGCCGCAGGTGCAAAATTTAAAGACCATAATTCGGAGGCGCTGGTGGGCTACAACGCGGGGATGCGTGGCAAAAAAGCGTCGGTTTACGAGGGAGGTCATCGCGTGCCGTTTTTCATTCATTGGCCGAAAGGCGGTTTAACGGGCGGAAAAGATATCGATACGCTCGCTGCACATATCGATATTCTGCCGACCTTGGCGGATCTTTGCGGGATACCGGTTTCAGATGCATACAAGCCAGATGGCGTCTCCCTGAAACCGCTGTTGACCGGGGCGGAGAAGATGTGGACTCGGAATCATTATGTCATGCAGTTCCAAGGTGGTATCGGAGCTAAAACCCACCCCTTAAAACCTTATGAATATTCTGTCGTGATGACGAAACGCTGGCGCCTGGTGAATTCGGATGGACAGGGTTTGTATGACATCGAGGCTGATCCAGCACAGCGACAGAATGTCGCCGATGAACATCCCGAAGTAGTGGCTAATTTGCGGTCTCTATATAAGCCGTTTTGGGAAAAGGTTTATCCCCGCATGACACCGGTTCGGATTGATATCGGCAATCCTGCCGAGAATCCGACCGCCCTCTGCTCTCAGGATTGGTATGTGCCAGCAGGAAATCCCCCGTGGAATTTTAGATTGATCAGTAAACTGCCGCGTGAAACCGGGCCCTGGATGCTGGAAGTGAAGAAGGCGGGGCGTTACCGCATCACACTTCGACAGTTTCCTGAGGAGGCAAACAAGCTCGTAATCGCAGAGCGTGCAAAGATTGAAATCGCAGGGCAGGTCAAAAAACAGCCCGTGAAAGCAGACTGCAAGGGCGTTGTGTTTGAACTTGACCTCCCGGCAGGTCCGACCGAACTGGTGACCTACCTCTATGACCAGAAGGGCAAGGCAGGCGGGGCCTACTTCACGGAAGTTGAGGCACTTTAGTGTTGAATATTCAGGTTGTTTTTTGCAGTCAACAGGAAACGAATGATAGGGGTACAAAATGAACATGCGAATCATCATCACGGTAATAATCCTGATCCTGGCAGGCCTGGTGTCTGCTGCTGAGAAAGAAACCACATCGCAGGCTCCAGAGGCCTCCGGAGCTTTGAAGCTTTGGTATACACAACCAGCCACCGAATGGACCCAGGCACTGCCAATAGGCAACGGGCGACTCGGGGCCATGGTGTATGGCGGGATTGAGCAGGAGCATCTGCAACTGAACGAAGACACGCTCTGGAGCGGCGGTCCCCACAGCTACGACAACCCGGACGCCTATCAGCACCTTGCCACGGTTCGAGAACAACTCGGGCGAGGCGAGTATGCCGATGCGGAGGCAACAGCACAGAAGATGCTTGGCAGGCACAAGTACCAACAGGCGTACATGCCATTGGGTGACCTGTTCCTCAACTTCCCGAGGGGCGAGCAACCGAGCGAATACCGCCGCGAGCTCAATTTACAAAATGCCGTGAGTAAGGTTACCTATCGTATCGGTAATGCGCACTTTACGCGAACGGTCTTTGCATCCCATCCCGACCAGACCATCGTAATGCGTCTTGAGTGCGACAAACCAGGACGAATTACGTTTGACCTGTCGATGAAAAGTCCTCATGCCTTCAAATCCCAAACGATTTCGGACGACACGCTATCGATGACAGGCCAAGTTGGGCCGCGCGAGGAGACTAGATTGATCGGGCCCTGGGAGGGCGAAGGGACAAGGTTCGCCGCCAAGGTCAAAGTCGCAGCCGAAGGCGGAACCGTCCTTGCACAGGGTGACAAGATCTCCGTAAGGGATGTCGACGCGGTGACGCTTGTCTATTTGGCAGCAACCAGCTACGTCAACTATCAGGACGTCAGCGGGAATCCATTGAAAAAGGTTGACGATTATCTCGCCGGCGTTCGCGGTAAATCGTTCGAACAGCTCTCCCAGAGGCATATCGATGACTATTCTGAACTGTTTGGTCGCGTAGTAATCAATCTTGGCGGTAAGGGGGCGAATGAGAACCTGCCGACCGATGAACGGCTCAAGAGAGTCACCGAGGGCAGCGCTGATCCACTTCTGGCCGAACAACTCTTCCAGTATGGCCGTTATATGATGATCGCCGGGTCGCGGCCTGGTACGCAGCCCCTGAATCTGCAAGGCATTTGGAACGACAAGATCCTTCCACCCTGGGGAAGCAAGTACACGATCAATATCAACATTGAGATGAATTACTGGGTGGCGGAAGCCTGTAACCTCAGCGAATTGCACGAGCCCCTGCTACGCATGGTCGGCGAGCTGCAGGCGCCGGGAAGGAATACGGCAAAAGTCCATTACAGAGGCGGTGGCTGGGTCGCCCATCACAACACGGATCTCTGGCGCGGCACAGCGCCGGTTGACGGCGCGCAGTGGGGAACATGGCCGATGGGTGGCGCATGGCTTTGCCAACATCTTTGGGAGCACTATCTCTACACGGGTGACACCGAACACCTCAAAAAATCCT
>CAZWME010000528.1:0-4357 GCA_964634515.1 uncultured Pirellulales bacterium
AATCCTATCGGCAAAAAGGCCTAACAGTCTTTATTCTGTGGACGGAGCACTAGTGGTATATGTGATCACACTGGAAAGCTGTTTTCAGTATTGCCGTTGTCTGTTTTGGCATCCATAGCTGGCGCTGCAATTGGAAGCGTCGTTGGTGGAGTGGTGCTTTGGTGGGTGACACTCCTGAAAGCGTTACTGTGGGATATTTTTGTCACTGAACCGGGGCAGGTTTCTATGCAGGTTGTAGCGATTGGCTTCGGTGTATTCTTGGGTGCCGGCTTTGGTTTCTACTCTGGACTTAGGTTTACTCTTGCCTTTGCTAACCGGCGATCGCACAACAGGAGTTGCGCCCTAGCAGGAGTATACGCAGGTTCTGTTGTGTTAATAGTGCTAAGTCTCTACGGTGCTATGTGGTTTCTTTTCTCACCCTATCAAGAGTTGGGTGCATGGCGATATGTTGGACTCGGAGTCCTCTTGCTAAGTGGTGTTCTGGCCAGTATTCACGGCACTCAGTTCAACACTCACGATGCAATCTACTGCGAAGCGTGCCACAGTTTTCTCAAGCATACGCACACGGTTAAGCTTGATATTCCGGCTAAGGATTTGCTTGAACTCGGTCGGAAGGGCAACATTGATGACGTACGAAGACTGTCGACAATAGAACGGGAAAAGACGCACACGCGTGTGTCTTTCCACTCCTGTCCGGAGAGCTGTATTGGCTTCTTAATTCTGAGTCAAAGTATACTAAAGAGTAAGGTACTAAACCATACGCCTTATCTTGGAACGAAGGATGAAGCAAAGGAAAGAGGTTTCGGTGAAGACTTCGATTTGGACTCCCAGGTAGGAGAGTACGAAGATGTCTTCCAGACTTTGCTCAAAGGTGCGAGGGTGCTGTTTTGGATATCACTGATTAAAGACATTAAGGCGAGTAGCAGAGATACTCGGATAGGTGGAAATCGATTAGGATATAACAAGTATGGTGAAAGAACAGGAATGACTGATGAAGAGTTGAGAGAGTTGAAAAGAAAACGTTAAGCTTTTCTAAAAGAGTCTGGAAGAGCCCTTAACAAAGCCTAAATATTGCCCCATTTTCAATAGTAGTAAAATGCCAGAATTTTTCGAAAAGCCACCTCTTTCAGGAACTGGAAAACACCCTGATTTTAAGGTGACATTATGATACCATTTTGACACCATAAATATCATATTTGATGGTTGATGAAAGGATCAAATCTCAAATTTCAGCCGAAAAGTGAATATTTTTTCGGAATTTTATATGTAACATCGGATTAAGTATACAGTGGAAAAAATTGTATCAGTCAACTGTCCCTGTCATATGCATTAGCTGTGAATAGCTGAATCTGACCTTTCCTACCTAACGTCCAGATCAAAACTCTCTGAGTGACTGTTAAATTCCGGGGCGTACATACACTGGATACTAGCAATACCTGTTTGGTATTGTCCCTTGTGCTGGATGCGTGTGCTGTACTCAAAGACATACACGCCCTTGGGCAGATAATCAATGAAAAAGTGCGTAGCGGTATCACGTGTGCTCTGGTAGTAGGCCAAACCGTCCTGAAACCGGAAACCGCTGAGAACATCTACCGGCTCTGTGCCGCTGCCCCGCTGGTCTTTCATGTGGACGTATTCCATATCACGATCCACCCGCAATTCGACTCGTACGACCAACTCATCACCCACGGCCAGCGAACCTTGAACTGGAAACAGAACCTGACCCTGGTCGGTCATTCTTTTAACATACAGATTCTTACTAAGCTGCAGTGGCGTGCCTTCATAGGGTGTAATCTTGCTCATATCCTCAAGATACTGCCAATGTACGCTGCCCCAACTGACTCCCTCGTCTATCTTTCTAACTGTGATCCGGCCCATTTCCGGCTCGATCTCCTGACGAATGAAACGCTCTTCGTAAAATCCGGTGCCCGCTTCGACATTTTCAGGCTGGATCCATTGATCTCCAAGTGCCACCTCGACCAAAGAATCGGAGGCGAGAAAATCAGCACCTCTAAGAAGCAATCCATAAATCGCATCGGCCGTTGCCTTGGTGGTTCTCCAATTCTGTGTCTGTTTCTGTTTGAGCAACCAGAGCCTGCAATCCTCGACCGCCTGCGTATCGCCCGAGACTTCGTCAAAAGCCTCAATCATCATGGCCTGGGTCTCGATTGGCGCGCGGTACCACCACCAACTGTGTTCGATATCTCGCCAGTACATACCGAGCTCTTCGTCGGTGACACTATGTTCCCGAATTGACTGCATAATCTCTTCGGCGACCTGCTGGTCACCGAAACGCTTAAGGGCAATAGCAAGATGGGCCTGCGACTGGCGCCATAATCCGAGCCAATACTGACGGGCCTGGTCGAGCCAGTAGTTCAGGGCTTCCTGATATTTGGTTCTTATGGGTTTATCAGCAAGGAAGAAGCTGCGACCATACAGGTAAAATGCGACTGTTGAGCTAAGGTGGTTTTCGTCCTTATTGCTGTGTTCGAGAATCCACTGGTACCGCTCGTCCATCCAATTATCCAGAGCGTCCAGTGCTTTGATTGCGAGACTGACATCCATATCCCCGACACCCAGGTGACGCAAACGCCCGAATCCGGTGGTAATGTAAAGGGTAATATAATTGTTGCCACGACAACCCGGGAACCACGGCCAAAGGCCATTGTCCTGCTGCATCTGCCGGAGTTTGAACAAGGAACGCGAAGTCTCATCTCGGAGCCGGTTCTCGTCAAACAAAATACCTACGTTCTTTCGGGCCTGAGATTCCTCCTGAGCCTGTCTTAGCCAGGGGGTCTCTTCCAGGGCTATGCTCTTGAGGTTTTCGTTCTTTTCCAGGGGACTTTCAAGGGTTGGTGTGGCTTTCCACTGGTCAAAGATACGCCGAATCTTAGGATCTGCATTGGCGATATATGAAGCCAGGGTATTGGCGTAGAGCCGGTTGAAGACTTGTTCACTACACTCATAAGGATATTCCATCAGATAAGGCAAGGCCATGACTGCATACCACGCAGTCTGAGACACCATCTGTACAGTTAGACTCTGATGAATCAGAGTTTGCGACTGGCCTGAGTTAAGCAGCTTGGTGAATTCAAATTCTTTCGTTTGCGGACCGCGAACCGGCAAAGGCAGGGATTCAGTAACCAAAATCCGGCGACTCAATACAGGCAGATATCCCTCCTCGCCGTCACTAAGCCTGCTTGTGGCGCCCACGGCCCTGTATGTGAGGAAATCGCACTCATCTGGTATATTTAATCGCCATGAGTAAGTGCGGGATTCGTGACTGGGAACGTCGAAGGTCTGTTCCGGAGACTGGTTATCCAACGCTTCATCGCGAGGCTCCAGAGTGCGAGCATCAGCCAATGTGAGGCTTACCTTGCCTGTCTGACGGGCGGCGGATTGGTTGGTGACCTTGACTGTGAACTCGATGATGTCTCCTTCTCGCACGAATCTCGGAGGGTTGGGTTCGACCATCAGGTCTTTAGCAGTGACGGTCGTATCTGTTAAGAATCCGCTGCGCATTTGGCTGTCGTGAGCAAAGCCCATGAAACGCCATTCGGTCAGGGCTTCCGGTATAGTAAACTCGATTCTTACCTCGCCTGCGGGATTGGATAAAAGGTGTGGGAAGAAAAATGCGGTCTCATCGAGGTTCTTACGAGCAGGAACCTGGTCAAGGTCCGGAGTGGCAAGTGTGGTAGGTGGAGGTGGTGCTGCCGCCCTTTCCGCAAAGGGGGGATCAAAGCCACCAGGATAGTCGATAAAACCCCAGCAATCGATATCATAAGGAAGACGGCGGTAGGAGAATGTTACATTTATATAGTGTACTCTCCAGTCATGATAAATGCTTCTAAATGAGAGTGCGCTGTTCTCGAATACGGTAGATAATCGTGGTGATTCGTTTCGAAAACCGCTAAAACTCTGTATCCAAACGTTTTTGAGGTATTGGTCAAGGGAGGCATCATACATGCTCACAACCATCTCGGCAATTGCTTTCATCGCATCTGGCCCTGTTATAACTGCGGTCCATGTCTCATTCTGTCCCGGCTCCAGCAGGGATCTGAAATGTTCCCAACTAATGGTCAGTTGTTTGTTGGTCCAGGGTACGTCCACAATCCTTTCATTTACATAAGCCCGGTTCTCGCGAACATAAGTGATGCGCAATGTAAATCCGCCGCGCATGTACTCAGTAACTTCTTCCTCAATAAATTCCTGAGTTTGGTCGGGTTCAGTCCACCAAGCCCGCAAGAGCTCACCTCGACATTCAAGTTCCACAAAGGCCCGGCCGGTATCATAACCAGTGCCCCAGAGTGCTATGAATGTTTCACCCGGCTCCAGGGACCACTTAGGTGCGGCCAAG
>CAZWME010000529.1:0-4341 GCA_964634515.1 uncultured Pirellulales bacterium
TTCGTCCTCGACATAGCTTTGGCTATGCCTGCGGCGATTTTGACCTTCCGCCTTGACGGAGAATATTTCGCACGTTCTCGTGACAAAAGCAATTTTTAGAGGATCCCTAATTTGTTATGTATTTGTTATTATAATTTGACAAAGTAGATAATCAGAAAAGTAATTATTGAGCTTTCAAGCATATATGGAAGAGACTTCGGTACAGGCAAAGGAATATTCCAAGCAAAAGATCCATTTGGCCATTTACAGACTGCTTTTGACGTTTTTATATTTAGTGGTAATTCTATTGTCGGGTGCTTCCCTATTTTTGAGAAATGTAGTCGCAGCCTGGCACCAGAATTTTTATATTCAAGTAGGCCTTTATCTGATTGTATTTAGTCTTGTTTATGATTTGATATTTCTTGGTCTGGATTTTTATGGCGGTTTTTTGCTGGAACACAAGTTCTTGCTTTCAAATCAAACAGTCCCTGATTGGATCAAACAAGGCATCAAAAAATATTTATTGTCCCTTTCACTATGTATAGTGGCCGGAGAGATGCTGTATGTCTTTTTAAGACATTTCCCGAACACTTGGTGGCTTCCAGTAACGGCAGGTTGGTTTTTTCTTACTGTTGTGCTTGGCAAGATAGCGCCTGTTCTCATAATACCTTTATTCTATAAATGCAATCCGTTGGGCAATGAATCTCTCAAACAGACATTGCTGGAGTTGTGCACAACTTGTGGCGTTGGGATCAAAAGAGTATTTGAGATTAATCTGAGCAAAGAAACCCGAAAAGCAAATGCTGCTGTTGCTGGTTTTGGAAAAAGCAAGCGCATACTTTTGTCAGATACTTTATTACGTAACTACACAGATGATGAAATCGAGGCAGTTTTTGCTCATGAGTTGGCACATGTTTGTTTGCGCCACATTTGGAAAATTTTTGTGTTTGGGGCGATTATCTCTCTGATAAGCTTTTATCTGGCTAATGTGTCATTTAACAAATGTCTAAACTTTTTTGGCTTTAAGCAGGTCTATGATATCGCAGCTTTCCCACTTTTAGCATTAATCTTGCTATTTATTGGATTAGTATTTATACCAGTTCAGAATGGTTTCCTGCGTTATCTTGAGAAAAAGGCAGATATGTTTGCTCTTAGTCATATACAAAACAAAGAAAACTTCATCTCTATGCTTAAAAAACTGGGTAGACAGAATCTAAGTGATCCTGCCCCTGGTAAGCTTGTCAGAATTTTGTTCTGTACACACCCCCCTATTTCAGAAAGGGTCGGTTACGCGAGCAAAGAGAATAAAAAATCCTAAAACAACATAAAACAGTTGAAAGTAGTGACTATACAATTGGAGTCAGCGATAATAAGAAACAGTAAAGTCACCTCTTTCAGAAGCTGAAAAACACCCTGATTTTCAGGTAACATGCTGATTCCATTTTGTCACCGCAAATGTTAATTCTGCCAATCCACATATTGCCCCTCATCTTTCAATTTAAAGCCCCTTGCAGGCTGTTTAAACAACGAACTCGTCTTTAGAGGACCGATTAAAGCTTTGTATTGAAACACTTCAGAACTTTTTAAAAAAGCTGTAATATTTTATAGTCGGGCAGAGTCTAATATCAGAGAAGTCCGCATTGGTATTTCGTATTTGAATGAGGGAAGTCTTGTTCCAGGGAGGGGAAAGGATAAGTGAGCAGCGTTCTGTATTAAATGATTCGGATGATTGAAAGGGAAGAGAGATGAAAAACACTTACAGGATAATATTGATTGGCCTGGCCGTGCTTGGGGTTGTCTATGCAAGCACAGGACCGGCGAAGAAGACCAAGGAAGACAAGTACGAACCGACTGAAAAATGCTTGAAGAGCATCACTGAACCAGAAAAAAAGGCCAAGAAGGAATGGTATGAGCCGATTGACATCTGCAAGTTTCCCGTGTCTATGGAAGTGGGTCATTATGTACAGCTCAAAGAGTGTCACAAACGCAAGATTAAGCTGGTACAGGTAGATTGTAAAAGTATCGGCAGAGACGGAGGTGACTTCCCGTGCTACAAAGGCAGCGACGTTATTAAGGTAAGAACCAACTTTCCGGCAATATTAAATGCCTCGTTAAACAAGAGTGGCGGCGATGAGGATATGCTGAAAAACGTTAATCTTTACTGGGAGAATGGTGTTAATACAATCCAGGGCGGTGTTGGCTGGGAAGAATTGAAACTTTGTCTCGATGTCTGGGATGCTGAAATATATAAGTATGCCGTTGTTGGTACAATTGAAGTCGGTGAGATTACGATACAAGTAAACCCCCCAGATAATCCGACGAGGCACAATTAGAAGACTAAGCAACTTTTTTTTCGGCGGCGTGAAGCTGTTCGATTGTGTATGTCTTTGAGGGCACACCGTCAGTGGAGACTTTTCGATTGATTATTGGGATTGAGGAATAAATGTAAAGTTTAAGATATCAGATTTTTTGCCTGGCTTTGTACTTTCTTTTCCTTAGTCCCATTTTTACAATTCTCAATCTTGTGGCCTGTATTGTTCTTCCAAGTTTTTCGGCTATCTGCTCTGCTGTTTTAGTGGGATAATGTTTCCTTAACAGGTTAAGCTCTTTCTTTGACCAGATACGCTTTGGTTCACTAATTCCCAATTTGTGTGCTCTGCCCGTTACCGCCTGGACAGTCCGTCCAAGCTGGTTCGCTATATCCCGTACACTATTATGTGGGTATATTTTCCTAAGCAGGGCTTCCTCTTGTTTTGACCAAGGGGTAGGTGTTCCCACTTTTTTGAGGCCGTGGAGATATGCTATTTGTTTCACCGACTCCAAAGGCCTCCCAAGCTTATCAGCTATGCTTTGGGTGTTCTCAGTCGGGTAAAGTTTCTTGAGCAGCTTGACTTCATTTGCTGACCATAGACGCCGCGGTCTTGTATTAATCCCCATGTTGTATGCTTTTTGTCTCACCGTTGTCAAAGACCTACCGGTTTTCTCAGCTATTTCCCTTGCTCTGCCTCGCGGGAAAAGTTTCTTTAGCAGCTTAACTTCATCTTTAGACCATGCAACCCAACTGTTTTTCTTGCTCTTCGCCATTCTTGCTCAATTCCTTATTTCTGTCCTTGCCTCGATACATTGCTTGCACTTTTACCACACCATTCTAACAATCACCTTGGGGAGTTCAACTGAAAGTTTTGACTATTTCTCCACGCTCAGCCTCAAATCCGGGTCATTTTCGATTGCAGAAAATACGCGGGAGATACGCTGTCTGTTAACATGTTTACCATGTTGTGAAAAATCCTCTTTTTTAGGTGAATATCTATGTTTTTGGCTGGGCGATACAGGATTCCGGCCTTCGGGCTTTTCAAATGATAAATGATTATTGACCCCCTTAGAGTAAATCTTCTTATAGAGTAAATCTTCTTAGAGTATAAAGTATTCTCGGCAAGGGAGCAGGCGGCACCCTAAACCAGGGAGCAGGCGATTGATTATTTGGATTGAGCCCTTAAACTCCTTCGATAAAACTCAGGACAGTTCCGCACAGGATGAAGAATTGTGAAGTATGAATTTTGAAATAGCAGGAATAATCCGGTAGATTTTCCTTGACGGCAAAGCGGCTTCTTTGATATAGTTATTATACTTAAAGGTTGTGCCTGCGCAGTTGGGTATCTATGAGGCTTTGAAATCATCGGGCAGGCGCATTTCCTTTAATATTTCGATAGAGGAGGATGTATTATCTGAATGGTACGGAATTTTAGCGGTACCTTCGTACTTGACGGTGAGAATATTTTACATTTCAAACAGCAGTTCATATATTGAAAGTAACAGGTAACGGGTGTTTTGGTGTATGGCCGGGGCACGGTAATTTTAATTCTTTTTGAAGGAGGATTATTATGTGTAGAAGATTCATTTGTTTGCTTGTTTCTATTTTTGTGATTATCATGACAGCGGGCGTAGCGAACGCGCACCTCGTGGCGTATTGGCCTATGGATGAAGGCACAGGAACAACGGTCGGTGATGTAACTGGCTCATGGGATGGAACGTGTACGGGCGACGTTACCTGGGTTGATGGCAAAGAGGGTATGGCTCTGGAATTCCCGGGAGGACAGAACTATGTGAATTGTGGTAACGTAGATATAGGTCCTGACTTGACTTTGGCCTACTGGTGTTTCAATCCAGAGAAGACCTTTGAAAGATCAATCGGTCAACACAGCGGTAACTATACGGCCGATCCCGGTTGGTGTGTTTACTCGCGAAACGAGGGTGAAGGGACAGTATGGTTTCGGGTCCACGGTGCCGATGACGCGTGGGATGGGGGTGATATTATTATCCCCGACATTCTACCTAACACTGAATGGTATCATCTGACGTTCA
>CAZWME010000530.1:0-4329 GCA_964634515.1 uncultured Pirellulales bacterium
TGCCGTCGCGGCCAGGGCTTTGACAAAAGATCGCCTTGTCAGCCTATCTACTGCTGTCTGATTTGATATGTTTTCACTTTTCACAATATAACTCCATTTTCCGGGCAATAGAAAATGTAATGTTGATTATTATCCAAGCTGATACTCTGCCATTAACTTTTTCAACTCTCGTTTCATATCACTGATTATTTTCTCATACTTTGGATTATTGTATTCGCTGTTCATTTCCAGCGGGTCTTTACGAAGATCATAAAATTCCCACTCACCCTTGGTATAAAATTCAATCAGCTTGTAACGCATGTTTCGGACACCGCGGTGGCTGATTACTGCATGTATGTCCTTTCCGTAATAGGTATAAAGAATGCTTTTTCGCCAGTCTTTTGGGGTCTTGCCTTTCAGCAGAGGCACCAATGATTCGCCCTGGACTTCTTTGGGAGTTTTGATTCCGGCTGCTTCGAGAATAGTAGGCGCATAGTCGATGTTCTGAACCATTTCCTTACAACGTGCACCGGGCCTTGTGACTTTTGGCCATTTAACGATCAATGGATTGCGCAACGACTCTTCATACATCCATCGTTTGTCGTACCAGCCATGCTCACCGTTATAAAAGCCCTGGTCCGAACTGTAAATAACGATAGTTTCCTTTTCAAGGTTGTTCTTTTTCAGGTAATCCAGCACCCTGCCGACATTGTCATCCATTGCCTTGATACACTTAATGTAGTCTTTAAGATAGGCCTGATACTTCCAGCGAAGCAGGGCCTTGCCCTTTAAGTTTTTGGTCTGGAATTTTTTGTTGCGAGGCACATAATATTCATCCCATGCTTTCTTTTGATCAGAAGTCATTCGCCCGAATTCATTAAATGTCGCCGGGTCTATGGATTTCGTTTTGGGCGTTAGCTCTTTAATCTTCTCTAATGGCGTTGTTGCAACCGGCGGCGTAACTTTCAGGTCGGTTGATATATTAATATGATCACGGATTGTCATCTCCTGTTGATGTGCGGATGACGTTCGTCCCTGGTAATCGTCAAAAAGATTCTCTGGTTCCGGCACGTTGACACCCTCTAATAAATTGAAGTGCCTTGGGTGCGGCAGCCATGTCCGATGAGGTGCCTTATGCCAGCTGCAAAGAAAAAATGGTTTGGTTTTATCTCGTTTCTTGTCGAGCCATTCGATTGTCATATCGCCAATAATATCTGAGCAATATCCCTGCTTTCTGACAGCTTCTGAAGAACCCTTGATAATGAAATCGGGATTGTAATAAGTTCCCTGGCCAACCAGGACTTTATAGTCGTCAAAGTCGGTCGGATGAGGGCCTAAATGCCATTTACCGATCACCGCTGTTTGATAATTTGATTTTTGAAGTTCCTTCGCTACGGTCCATTGCTTGGGGTCGAACCAATCGCCATTACCCGTGAAGCCGTTAGTATGACTGTGTTTTCCGGTCAGAATGGAAGCCCGGCTGGGACCACAGATTGAATTACCGACGAAGCTATTCTCAAAAAGAGTTCCCTGGGCGGCAATCTTGTCGATATTAGGTGTGATTTTATGTTTCTTTATGAATTCATGCATCCTTGACCTGTATGCGCCCAAAGTCTGCAATGAATGGTCATCGGAAAAAATGAATAAGATATTCGGTTGTTTTGGTGTGTTCTGAGCTGAAAATGAACATCCTATGCCTAATGATAATACGCCGATACTTTTCAAAAATACTCGTCTATTCACAACTTTATCCCTTCTCAATAAACAGTAATTAAAATGGTTTTGTTTCTAAAAACAACATACCGCACAACCTTACCATGCGTAGGCTTGAGGCGCCTCACCGCCGGGGCCGGGGAAGATATCGTCAAGCTCCTTAAGTGTTTCTTCTGACAGTATGATTTCGGGGACTTTTTTATTCTCCTTTAGTTGCTCGACCGTCCGGGGGCCGATGATCGGGGCGGTGACGACGGGATTGTGCAGCAGCCATGCCAATGCGATATTGGCTGGGGATTGGCCGAGGTCAGCGCAGATTTTTTCAAAGCGTTCTATCTTGTCGCGATTTTTACTTCGTGCTTCTCGCTGTCTTTCGGATGTGCGGCGTCCGGTCTTCTGTTCTTTTGGTTTCCCACCGAGCAGGCCGCCGGCCAGCGGACTGTAGATAATCAGGCCCATGCCGAATTTGCGGCAGGAGGGGATCACTTCCAGCTCAAGCATGCGGTTGTTGAGATTGTAGAGGCTTTGTTCGCTGGCGAGACCTTGTTTATTGAGCAGTCTGGCGGTCATGCAGCATTCGGCGATGTCCCAGCCGGCGAAGTTACTGGAGCCGACGTAAACAATCTTTCCCTGCTTTTGCAGGATGTCCATGGCTTCCCACATTTCCTGATGAGTGCAGTTGTGGTCGATGTGGTGCATCTGGAAGATTTCGAGGTGGTCGCTCTGCAGGCGTTTTAGGGTCCCTTCGCAGTGCTTGAGAATCTTGTATCTTGATAGACCGTCGGTGGCGCTGTTTTCTTCATAGCGGTCGTAGAAAGCGGCGCAGTGGCCGAAGACTTTGGCGGCGATAATGACCGCGTCGCGCCGTCCGCCGCCCTGTGCAAGCCAGCGACCGATGATCTTTTCAGCGCCGCCGCGGTCTTCCAGGCCCGCGCCGTAAGCATCGGCGGTGTCGAAAAAGTTAATGCCCATATCAAGGGCTTCGTCCATCATGCGGAAACAGTCCTGCTCGCTGGTATGACGGGCGAAATTCATCGTCCCCAGACATAAACGCGAGACCTTCATGCCGGTTTTGCCCAAAAATGTGTATTGCATAGTCAATTCCTTTTTAAATTCGTTTCCTGATTATAATATCTTGTATCCGAAATTGCCAATTGATATGAAATACACGCATGGGACAGTACTGATTCAGAATATAAATTTCGATCGTTATCTACTTGATTGAACTCTTCTTATCCTGTCAAGTTCATCTGATAGTTCTTTGACTATTTCAGGTTTCTTATCATAAAGGTCTAAATTTTCTGACGGATCGTTGGCCAGATCATAAAGCTGGGCCTTACCCTCTTTCTTGCCTTGAGGAGATGTGTTTTCGATGTATTTCCAATTACCCTTGCGGATGGCATGCGTTCCTCTGACATCTGCAGTTATCATTGAAATTCGTCCATGCGTTTTCTTTGATTGCATAAGCGAAGGCAGGAAGCTAAAACTATCAGGGGCCACATCTTTAGAATTTGGGAGCTTACCATCAGTAATTTCACATACCGTTGCAAAAATATCCATCAAACTGATCATATGGTTTGAAACAGTGTTTTCTTTCACTTTTCCAGGCCAGGAAACGATAAATGGAACTTTGGTCCCTCCTTCCCAGATGGTATGTTTATCGCCACGAAGTTTGCCGTTGATTTCCAGTCCATGCCTAATCGCTTGATTTTCCGGCCTGCTGGCATCATTCCTGGGAATGTCCCCTCCATTGTCACTGGAAAAGATCACAATGGTATCATCCATCAGGTTCATATATTTCAAGGTTTCAAGTATTCTGCCGGTACTCAGGTCCAGGTCCTGAATGAAATCTCCGTAAGGGCCGCAATCGCTCAAACCTCTCATGTAATCGGATGGTGTAATTGGATGATGAACGGCGACCGCTGCAAAATACAGTAAAAATGGCTTGTGCTTACTTTGCTGTTTTAACCATTCGACCGCCTTGTCCGTCAAATCCGCCATCACATTTTTGTTTTCACGCTGCGGCGCATCAAAACCCATATATTGATGGCCGTAGAAGGATTTGGAATAAGGTTGCACCTTCTTGCTTCTCAAACCGTATATATGGTCATTTTCAATATATACACCAAAATTATCGCCGTGGTTTTGCGGTACTCCGAAGTGATAATCGAATCCTAAATCAAGGGGCCCGGGCGACCATTTTTCGGTGAAATTAATACGTCTTCCACGTTGTCCTTCACCGTACCCCAAATGCCATTTTCCGATTGCAGCCGTATTATAACCTCGCTCTTTTAGCCAATCGGCAATGGTTACCCTGTCGGGATTCGGCAGCAAAGGGTCTTTAAGGTTTACCACCCCGGATTTAAGCGATGTACGCCAGGGATACCGCCCGGTTAAGAAACCATACCGGGTGGGGGAGCATATGGAAGCAGGTGTATATGCTTCTGTGAAACGCATACCTGCATCAGCAATTTGATCAATGTTAGGCGTACGCACCAGGTTTTTATCTGCTCCGTAAGAGTTTAAGCTGCTATAGCCAAAATCATCGGCAAGGATAAACACGATATTAGGCCTGGAATTTCTTTTTGGCGATTCACCAGTCATGCGAGCGAATGAACTCCTGGCTGAAAGTCGGCT
>CAZWME010000531.1:0-4318 GCA_964634515.1 uncultured Pirellulales bacterium
TTTTACTATCTTCATCATTCAGCAGTACCTGCAGATTATTTTTATGTTCTTTGGTTCGTTCCAGCTCTGTCTTTGCAGCAAGATATTTCATTTTGCTGGTATTCTTTGCCTCTTTTGAAGCCATAACGTCGAACTCTTCAGCTACTTCCTCAGTTTTTTCCTTAAGGCGTAATTGGAATACATCTATAAGCTCCTGTTTTTGTTGAAGTACCGGATTTTCAACTGAGAAATTCTGTTGTGCCATAATCTGGTCATGCTCCAGTTGAATAATAGTTCGGGTCAATTCCTGGACCGCCGGATTGGAGTTTATATACTCGTTTCGAATTCTTAGCATTTCTTCAGGCTCTAGCCCCTGTTCCGGAAACTGCTCGAGTACTGGCACCTGGATTTCGAGATTAATTATGCGTGACTCTAACTTGGCAAGTTCGGCGTATAACATGGGAATACGCTGACGTTGACGTTGCAGTATAAGATCATTCCCGTCAGCAGGGGTTGTGGTCCCATACGGCCGTGCCAAACCACGGATGTTGGCTTGATGACTCTGCAATGCTATATACAGATCCTCTCGTTCTTTTTGCAAGAGTTCTAATTTGCGGTTCCGTTCATCGATTGAGCCTGTGCCCTTAACAGCCATATAAGAATTGATAAAAGCATCCACAATATCTCGATCTTCTTTTGGCTCTGAACTTTTCATAGTTATTGTTATTAATTCGGTACGATTAGCCGGAGCGACAGTTATAATTTCATCCGATATTGCTTGTTTCAAAATTGCTGCATGGTCATAATTTATCCTGGTTTTCATTATTTTTTGCTTAATTTTCATGACAGGGTTAGTCGGTTCACTCTTAAAGAATGAAAGGTTTTTGTCTGCCAGGTCAATTGCTACTCTCTGCACAATCTGGTCACTGGTGATTAGTATTGCCTGAGTGTTCATAAAGCTTTGATAATTTGATATTCCTCCGGTTTCAGATTCACCTGTCACGATGTTTTCAAGAATAGGATCAACCCCTATAGCACCAGTTATACTATATACAGGCTCAACCAGAAACCATACTGCCGGGATTCCAATCGCGGATATTAAAATGAATATCAGAAATACGATGGGCCAGCGCCGCAGTACAGCTTGAATTATGTTGGATGTGCTTTCAGAATGGGGGTCAGATTGAGATTCAAAGCTAACAACGTTTTGTTCAATCATCTGGTCATTATCATGATATTTTGCTAAATCATTCATTTTTGTTATACCTCCAGCAGTGGTTCGTAATATTAATCAGATTTCGAGCACCTTTTTTTGCAATGTTCTGTGAAATGGCCCGCCATAAGCAGGTTCCATGAGTATTTTTTATTTCCTCTGGGATGTTTCGCCCATTTGCCGTGTGATTATTATAGCCTCTTCTTCGTCTGGAAGTGTGGTAAGTTTTTTCAAAAGCCAAAGCTCAGCGACCATAGCAGCAAGAGCTAATGGCATCATTGCGTATCCGCCAAAATCATGGAATAATGTTTCCCAATATTCGCGTTCGAGTATTGTGAAAAATACTGCTGTGATTGCCAATCGAATGGTGTTACATAATAATGCAATGGGCAGGCTCGAAATCAGAACCACCAGTTTTTCCCACCACGCTCTTCTTACCAGCAGTACAACCAGACCGCTAATAACAAAAAAGGCTGTGACCATTCTCAGGCCATTACAGGCTTCAGCTACTGCAACGCGTACATCACCGATATGTATAACGTTGCCTTCTCGTATAACCTCATAACCTACCATCTCCAGACAAAATACGGCTGACGAAGTTGCCCAGCGCTGTAAAGGCAACGTAACAGCAGACTGGACACGATTGGGCCATGGCAGCATCAAACATAGAAATAATAATACTGTAGATACCTTTCGGAGAAGCTGCCAGCCGAACAGAAGCAACACCAATGCAGCAATAGTTAAAACTATGGATAATCTTTCTGCCGAGCTGTACATATTGAACAGTCCAAAAACTCTGACGACCTGAGCAACTATAAAGGCAAATAAACCCCAAACAGCAGGTCTGATTCGGCACTGAGCGATTGTCTTACGCCTGGACCACAGGATATAGACAGCCAGAAAAGGAACTAAAAGGCCGCTGGAGTATTCATCACTTCTATGCCAAAGATTCCAAAGGTCCGCAATTCCGGCCTTATAACACCAGAGAAAGGCTATTAGAACCAGAACACCCGCAAGCCAGTGAACAAATCTTGTTTTGCGAGATTGTATCCAGTTTGGTAATTTTTCATCGATTGTACGAAACAGTGGTTGAAATTCATGCTGCATTTTACCTGTGTTATTATGCAAAACTTTTAAGGCCTGGTTAGCTAAATGTTTAAGTATTCCATTTTTCTTAAATGGTATTGATTTTTCATCCTCAATGGTATTAGCTCGCAAAACTGTATTGTGATCGAGTAAACATCGTCGAATTTGGCAGTTCGAGCCTACCTTTGCACCATCCCACAGCACGCTGTTTACCACGACACTATCTTTGCCGACAGTAACATTCTTTCCGAGAATGGCCGGCCCAAGAACGACCGCCCCGCTTGAGATATGAGCACCATTCATAACAACAGTCGGGCCGCAAATTCGCGCTTCCGGATCAACCCTGGCATTTGCTGCAATCCACACATTTTGAGAATCGGCATCCTTGCAGGCTTTCAAGTCCGAATCAAGCTTTGGTCTGCCACTCAGATAATTGGCAATGCCGAATAAATATCCCTGCCGGTCTCGAAAATTACCGGCGTGATTTGGCAATGTTGCTGCGTGAATAGTCTTGCCCGCACGGAGCATTTCAGGAATTAAGCCTTCCTTAATGTCGAAGTAACCTGCCTTGGGGATGTGTTTAAGGATACCGGCTTCACAGACATAAATCCCTGCCGGTTCGCCCTGCAATTTGTCATTTTTATTCACGGGATTAAACATCACAGTCAAATCGGACTGACCTTCGCTATGGGCCTTTATTAATACATCAATTACCGGAGGACATATTATACCGGCAGAAAATACAAGATATAGAGCATCTGTTTCATCGCCGGCAGCATCACGAATACAACCTGCAGTGCCGGCCGGCAGCAGTTCATCCAAATACTTCAAATCCAAACGGTTATCAGCATGAATCAATTTTTCAAGCTGTGAGCCGTTACCATTGGAACAGATTGCTGCCTGCCTTATACCCTGGTCGGCTAAAGAAGTTAATAGACGTTCCAAGACGGGTTTTCCCAATACCGACCACAAGGCGGCTGGCAGCTCTGATGTTAACGGACATCTTCCAAAATCACGACTGCCAACAAGTATGATAGCTTTTATTGACTGATTTCTATTCACAAATATTATCCGGTTTTGTCCTGTAAACTGTTTAGAAAACGACAAATTTTATCGGCTATTGGTTTAGGATTGACTTTTCTTTCCGTGGGAATGAAATTTTTCAACCTGCTCATGCCTTCCGGTAAATCCCTGGCATCATACGCAACCAGTATGTGGCCAAGCTCCTCAAAGAAAGTTTTACTAATATTTTGCTGTCCAGCATGAATTAGAATCGACTTAATCTCTGGATTTTTTTTGCAGGCTCTCTAAATACTTGCTATCTGAATAAAATTGGGCCTTGCCACGACAACATGAATTATATTTATTGATTTTTTCATTTGAGACTTAATACTAAATGTCGAAAATAGCTATTTGTTATGCTTTTTAATTTTGGAGGTGGTCATATATGTTGATTTGTGAATTAATTTACCAAACCTGGCTCGCAAGATAGCTTCGAAACTTAGTTTTATGAATATTATGCTTGTGAACAGGTACCTCCTCCACATCCTTCGTGGTTCCTGGATAAGTCTGTATAGCCATTCCAAACCACTTTTCTGCATCCAAATTGGGGCACGTTTAGTAACACCAGCAAGAATATCAAAACTGCCCCCGACACCATGACATATTGGTACGTCTATAACTTTTTGACAATTTTTAAGAAAATTTTCCTTCTTGGGTGAACTAATTCCCACAAAAAGAATATCTGCATGGCTGTCTTTTATATCATGGGCTATACTTTGCTCTTTATCTTTGCCAAAATATCCGTCTCTATACCCAGCAATAGGGATGCCAGGGTAGTCTTTTTGTATGGTTTTTATCATTGTCTGTAAAACTTCGGTTTTGGCACCCAAGAAGTAAACACGGCAGTGCTTTTTGTTTGCTTCTTTTAGAAGCTTATACATAATGTCAATTCCTGCCACTCTTTCAGGCAGAGGATTTCCTATCATTCGTGAAAGCCATATAATTGGCAAGCCATCAGCCAATACAATGTCAGCTTCC
>CAZWME010000532.1:0-4311 GCA_964634515.1 uncultured Pirellulales bacterium
CCTGCCCCAGTCCTCTCAAGCATCTCCGCCTCCATATAGTCTCTGTCCCCTAATTTCTTCGCCAATTCCTCCATCAGCTTAATCTGTCCTGCCAAATCCTTCGCATACTTCGCACCAATTACCGCTCCCATAGGCCCCGCATAAACCCCCGCAGCCGCTCCGGCCACAGGCCCCGCATACTTTATCACCTTAGCCAACTTCAAAATATAAGGCCCCATACTACCCAAAAACTCCCCCGGCCTCTTTGGCGTGAACTGGCCTACATAAAGGTTTTAACACCAATATCACCTAAAAATATCGTTTTACGAAAACGGTTGAAAAGTGGCACTTAAGAGGCCTGTCTTTTCGGGATTTTAGGGATGAACAAAGGCGAAAGAGAAATTAGAATTTCTCTCTCACAATATCTGGATCCTGATTAATGAGCCCAATTTTTCTAATTAGTTATGATTGAAGCATATATTGGGAGTTTTATGGACAAGGATTTCTTGCTATCCAGTAACTCCACAAATACGTTGATTTCTCTATCAGTAATTTTACTCGGATCATCTACTTTGCCATGAAAAGATATATATGTTTTACCATTTTCATCCTGTGAGAACGTGGATTGCAAACCGGTGTCTGCTGTATCTACTCTCGTGATTCTAAAAGGAACACCATCTGGAGACCATGCCATAAGTTTCCGCTCTAAAGATTCACCAAGTCTCACATCTCCTAAAAATAATATTTCAGGGCTCAATACAACTTGAGGAACCACCTGAGCTATGACAGGCACTGTAATCTTTTCAAAATCCTTAATGTTTGTATGCACGTAGATTTTATCTTCGATCTTTCCTATATCATTCGGCCCAGGAGTGAACAATATTCCCAAAGTATGCATATTGCGCCTAATAAATCTCACAGTTTTCGGCATTGCAGAGACGTACTGCTGGGCAACCTCTTTGCTCAATATCCGCCATTCGACATTCATACGCGAGCTAATGCATTCAACATTGAGAATATCTAATGGAATGTCTCCGGTATATACGACGTGGCAAGTTATAACATGCGTCTTACCAGCCACAAGCCGGCCAATATTAAGCTTCTTCGGCTCTATAATAACAGCTCTACCGGTATTTCCAGAAGCTGTTAGTTTAATAAGAGGAACAACAGGATCATTTGTTTGGACGAGTGCTTCGTGGGAAAATGAGCCTGATCCCTTTTCAACATTGTACTTTAGTGTGATATGGCCTTGCCCCCCTGGAAGAATGGATTCTACAGGTTTTGTTGATTCCAAACAACTGCAATCAGTACGGATTTTCTCAATAACCAGGTTGGCTTTACCCAGGTTGCGAAAAGGAAAAGTAAACACTTCACCTTCTCCAATCGCTGGAATTTCACCCTTATCGACAAGAAGCATCTCGAATTGGATACAGGGGCTGGTGCCGGTTCTTCGCGATAGAAACACAGGCAGAGGGCCATCATCAGGATCGCGCCATACCCTTAATGTCTTATGTGTCCAACGTTTTTGAAATCCTTCGGTGGACCAGACTTTTCTACGTCCATTGCCGTCGAAAAGGTACACATAGCTATCGTCTCTACCTGTAACTACAACGAAGTGGTCAGGCTCCATATGTGCAATAATGGGGTAAGAGCCAGCCGTAAATTTATCAAATGTCTCGCGTTTGCCCTGCGTGTGTAAGCCGATTTTCTTTAGTATCTTCGATATAGCATACATACTATGGCCTTGCTTTTCGGGCGGAAGCCACCTCAGCATATCCTGCATAGTCATCGGTACGCCAAGTATCTCACAGCAGCGTAAAACAGCCCAGTGGCCGCATTGAGGCTCAAGTTGCTCTGGCTTCTGTTGAGCAGGTTCAACTGCTATAGCCAACGGACAAATGAATAGTAAAAGCGTGATGCCTATCATCACATTCATTATCGAAATTGAATTTTTCCAAAAGAATCTCATGCCTCTACTCCTTTCTTCCGGCTCTTCCTCAGTATCACGGAAGAGGCCAATCCCAAAATAGGTAAAACCACCAAGGCTACAATAAAGAACTTTTTGTGATTCGGCCATCGTGTCTGCTCGACCTGGGTCACGATTGGCTGTTCGGATATCGCATCATCTGATGCAAGTGGCTCATTGGTGGGGGGATTGTCTTCTTCCTCCACAGTATCTTGTACACTTGCTTTAGCCTGGACAGCCGGTATTTCTTTCAGAAACACATCCTCATCTTCCAGCGGAAACTTCTCGCTTCCACCATATAAGTAGAAAAGTCCCATCTTTTGGTCTGATACCCGCATACCTACTCTGACTCCAAGTTTTTCAAGCGAAAATTCGGAAGGATCAACAGGGTGATTCAGAGTGTTTTCAACGAAGGTCACTTTTCTAATTCGTTTTGACAATACCCCTGGTTGAGAGGTGTTGTTATTTATGTTCAGTGTAAAGGTCTTTGGAATCCATACTCCATCTTTCTGTTCATAGGTCCACTCACGCAGTTCGTTACCTGTATTGCTCTCGCCATAGTATTTCACTACGTTGCCACCCTTGGACAAATCAAATTCATGACGATTCACAATGCCCTCATTCCTAGTTTCGAAGACTATTAAATTACTATCGCGCATGACTTTGAGTGTGTGTCCTGGCGCGAACTCAGGATTATTCGCTCTCTGATAAAAAGCCATCAGCATTTCCGTCAGGTCGTCTCCACCGGCGGTCATAGGGCCCGTTAGATACCACATTGGGTCAAAACTATAACTATAAACTTTCCTCCGTGCTTTGCGTACAGGCCAAATCACCAAAGTGTTGCGTCTCTCTCCTTCCTTCGTCGTAAAAGCGGGCTCACATACATAAAAAGCATCCTTTTTTGTCATCTTGTTACTTATCTCTTTTGTCCAGGCTGAGTCATCCAGAACAAGTTGCCCTTCTTCTCTTATATACCGTTCTTCAAGGTTCCATTTCCATCGCGTCGCTTCTTGTTGACGACCAAAAACAAAGTCAGATAGACTTTTTTCGTGTAGAGTTACACCATTTGAATCTTCGTAGATTACTTCGACCTGCGAAGAACCCTGCCATGTATCAATTCTTTCTCTGTTGTTCTTCTGAGCCATGGCGGTCATCCTGAGCAACTCGGGATCTCCTTCCAACACAGCCTTTGCAGGAAGAACTGCAGACATAACGATTACGAACGAAAGCAAATACGGTCTTAGTGAGCCCTTTAATTGTTGATTGAAGGCCCTCAAATCCAACTGCCCACGAGTTTTCATGATTTTCTCCTTTAAGAAAAACTGTCTCAAGATACACTTTTCCCTCTACACTAAAAGTCTACGTTTAATATGTTGCATAGCTACAAAAATACGACAGATTGAAATCAAAGTAAGAAACTATGGCCATTTCTAAAGTAAGTTTACGAATCAAAAAAGGTCTCAGCATCACGTTCCATCTGACAAAACGATGACTTTAAATTTCAAAAACCAAGTCACATTTTATAGAAGTATCTCAGAAGTAGATTATGCATCATATATTGTATTATTATGTCAATTATCAACCAGAGTTTTCTCCTGAACTGCCGATGAGATTGGGACGTGCTGAACTGACTTGAACCAGCACGTCCCGCATCCCTAAATCGCTATACTAAACTTTAGTCTTAACCACAAGTACACGTGTCGTCTCTTTGTTGGCTTGGGGATTTTCGGGTTCTTGAGCCATCTGAACACTCTACACAATCCGTTCCACCTGATGGCGGTATTATACACGATCCCTCGTCACAACTTCTGGGAGAAGTGGGCCCAGATTCTTTAGGGCAGTAATGCTCATAGGCACAGTCAATCATTTCCCCCTCTAGACAGGTACCGTCATTTATTCCCGTACTCTTACAAGTGCCAAACCAGTTACCAGTTCCGATATATTTATTGTGACAAATAGTTGTGCCTTCCTCACAGCCTGGGCAACTATCGTGATCACACTCCGTTTGCTCATCTTCACCGAGAGTGCAGTTAGGGCAACTGCCAAAGGTTCTCAACATTTCAGCAGGTTTCAATGGGCAGTTGATAATCGCCCCGCTTGTGCTGTTTTGACCGCCAACACTCCAAAGTATCAGGATTAATATCAACCCTGAAAATAAACTGATTTTGGTAATTTTTGATTTCATAATTTTAACTCCTGTCATTCTTACCTTAATTACATTTTGTTAATGTTTTAAGATTTAGTTAATTAGACAATGCAATATTAGGCCTTGAGTTTGCCTTACCAATCATCCAAAACTTCCATATTCCTCACCTCCCTTCAACTATATATAAAGCGAATATGCTAAGTAATTTATTGACAAAAAA
>CAZWME010000533.1:0-4309 GCA_964634515.1 uncultured Pirellulales bacterium
TTTGCGCAAAAGCATATATGTGAGCATGTTCTAGTGTTAACCTTTTCTTATTACTTGCCTCCCATACGATTTTACCTGATTTTGCATTTCCTGGCGCATTTGGCGGCATGCCAGCTTGATTTATTAAATTTGATAAATCGTTAGATAGTGTCGGATTCTTTTCTTGATATTTCTTGTAAGCCATTCTACTGATTTCCCAAAACTTCTTCCTTGCATTACGTGCTTTGTGCCAACTTTCCTCTGCCCGATCTTTACGATCTGATCTCATAAAGATAATATTAATAATCAATGCTGTAAGAGAGCAAACTGCAATAAGAGCATTTGCAATTGTTGTAGTCATATCCATTGTACTTTTCCATGCTAACGATGTGCATATGGTTTCCGTATGACATCCCAAACTTCGAATTCCGGGTACACCCGAATTCCGGGGACACCATACTTAATTCCAGCCGATACCTGCGTTCCAAAACTTACGAATAAGTCACGACAACTGGTATTTTATCCAAATCCATCATTATTCCACCATTTCACCATTTCCGAAAAATCTCTGCAAACCACGCTTCTCAAAAAATTAAAGCTACCACCAAAAATCAACAAAATCAACCAATTTTCACCCGAAAAAACCTAATCCCAGAACATTGTAGTTGGGGCTCAATCCCAATAATCACTCATCATTAATCGATAATCAATCGAAAATTCGGAGAATTTTCGACAAAAAACGCTCACTCTCAAAAACAAAAATGAAATATTTCCAAAATTTTTATCTCCTTTCTAAATAAGGACTTACGAGCATAGACCCACGAAAAATAGCCAAATTTTCGACTCAAAACTGCACACTCCTCTAATTATAGAGGCGCTGTTTTTCTGCCTCATAAGGGGTTGTTTTGAATTTTGGTAATTTAAATTTTGATATTGTTTCGGATTTCGAACTTCGGATTTCGAGTTTATGAGCATCATGAGCATCAAGAATCCAACTTTAGCTCACTTTAGGCACATTAGGCACTCTTTCAATTATAACATATTTCCGATACACCCTTATTATGCAAAACAAAGCCAATTTTAGAAATGACAAAATGAACATAAATATAGACAAAAAAAGCAGTTACATGATTTTTGCCCCGCTGGTGGGGTCAAAAAACAAACCCAATTCAAACCCAATAAAGCCAAAAACAAACCCAATTCAAACCCAATTTAACCCAATTCAAACCCAATTCAAACCCAATCTGTATCCTTGCCTATATTACCGGATTTATATATACTCTAAGGGAATCAGCCAACAAAAGTAAGGAGCTAAACAAATGAAAAATGATATTACTGAACCAAAAAACTTAAACAAAACCCGAAAATTCATCCTATGGGCATCATTCTTTTCGATGATCATGCTTTTCCCATCAAAACCGGCTCCAGCCGCAGTATCAGATAATTTCAATGTACGCGACTATGGCGCCCTGGGAGATGGAAAAACAGATGACACTCCGGCCTTCCAAAAAGCACTGGACGCCGTCGGCCAGGCCAACGGCGGAGTCGTTTACGCCCCCGTCGGCAACTATCTCTTCGCCGGCCACCTTAATGTACCAAAAGCCGTTACGCTGGCAGGCGTTTGGCAATCAGTACCCGCCCACAATGGCATTCGTAACCGCGGCCTTCCCAAGCCAACCGACGATGGTACCACATTTTTAGTGACCGAAAACGCAAATAAAGAAAATGGGGCCCCCTTCATCACTCTAAACACCAACAGCACACTCAAAGGGGTGGTCCTATACTACCCTGAGCAAAACGTGGACGACATTCCCAAACCCTATCCCTGGGCCATCGCTATGCGAGGAAAAAATCCCGCCGTTCTCGCAGTCGAAATGCTCAATCCATATAACGGCATCGACGCCAGCCGGAACGAGCGCCATCTCATCCGGGATGTGCACGGCCAGCCAATCCGCCGGGGAATTTTGGTTGACCACATATATGACATCGGACGCATTGAAAATGTTCACTTCAACCCCTGGTGGAGCATGAAACCGAAATTATTCCAATGGCAGATGCATAACGGTGAGGCCTTCATTTTCGGCAAGTCCGACTGGCAGTACGTCTATAACACCTTCTGTTTCGGTTATAAAGTCGGCTACAAGTTCATCCGAAGTAGGTCAGGACAATGCAACGGCAACTTCCTCGGCATCGGAGCCGATGATTGCCATACCGCCCTTGTCGTCGAGCACTGCGCCCCATACGGCCTGCTTATCACCAATGGTGAATTCGTTTCGTTTCACGGCCCGGACCCGACAATGATAGAAATCGAAAAAACAAATACCGGCAGCATTCGCTTTGTAAATTGCGCATTCTGGGGCCCGTGCAACCAAATCGCAAAAATAGCAGGCGCCGGAACCGTCGGCTTCAGTGATTGCACGTTTGTCCAATGGGGCGGCAAAGACCGCTCCCGCCCTGCCATTCAGGCCAAAAGCGGCACCATTCTTATTCGCGGATGTGAATTCCGGCAGGACCGGCCGCATATCCTGCTGCAAAAGGATGTCACCCGGGCAATAATTGCCGAAAATATCTTCACCGGTCCCGAACGTATCACAAATCAGTCCGAGGGAAACGTACAAATGGGCCTGAACGTCAGTGACTAAAACAGGAATCGGCGACAACTAAAACAGATGGCAGTACCGCTGACAAATTCAGCATCGCATTTATTGTGATGTTATAATCTTTTGGAAAATTAAGCTCTCACGCGAGCTGTCATTAGGGTCAAAGGGCAGCTTGAAATTAGGATATTTCTTCGTATCTACAACGTATTCGGGAAATTTATATCGGTCGGCCGACCACAATCGACCGTCGGCGGAAACCGAACCGATAAAATAATCGCGGGTTTTACCCTGCACTACATTGTCCCCAAGTTCGACACGAAAATGCTCTATTGCAATCTCAACAACCAATTCTCGCCTCTCTTGAGAGTATTGAACTGTCCACTTGCCCGGCTGAAAAAATCCTTCACCTCCCAATACCATTTGTGTTGTAGTTACCTCTCCCGGCTTTATTCTCACCCTGCCGAGACTGACAACTACAGAGGAAATCTTCCCATCCGGCTCAAAGACAATCTCCCACCCTCCTTTATCCGCTTGCCATCCGCCGACAAGAAATTCCGGAAACCGTCCGTCGCCGTCAATGATTACTTCAACGCCGCGCTTGCTCTGGTCCGAACTCTGACAGCCGCCGGCAAGAAAAACAAAGAAACAACAAATCGATAAGACAAATATTTTTTTCATAGGCCAAAATCCCTTGCTGAATATTAAGAAACGTCGGCACTCCCCGCAAGACAAAAAAAAGAAGCAAGTCCGAAGACTTGCTTCTTTGCAAACCAACTCATGTTGGCTTTGGCCAAAACTAACTATCTTATTTGCTTTCGACGCAGAAACAGACTTCCAAGACCAAGCAGTATTACGGTCATCGGCTCAGGAACAATAGTGATTGCCACTGAATCGACCGGATTCTCATAACTCGGATCAAGAAACAGCGAAATCCTGGCGGTTTCTCCTAAAACACCACCTGAGTAATTTATCGTAAACTGCTCTCCGGCTGCAATAGCGGGAACACCTCCCTGACTCATTGATACTGTAAGCTCATAACCGGCACCCCAACCAGCCTCTGTATAGGTGGAAAAAGCACCTATATCACCTGCTGCATCAAGCCTGGCTGCTTCGCCCAAGACACCAGTACCGCCCTCTTCGACGATTATATAACCCAGCCAACTGGATGTGTCCTCACTTACAACGCTGATTACTGACGTGAAACCTTCAGCAATTTCAACTGACTGACCAGGCTCCTGACCATCGACTTGAATAAGTACGGCCTTCGCCGACGATACCATACCAAGAACCAATATCAGTAAAAGTAGTCTTTTCATCATAATCTCCTTCCTTTCCGAAGTTGCTACCCTCTCGAAACAACAAACCCTTTAATATCCCCAGCTCTGTAAATTTGTAATTACTACAAATCCCCTGAACTCTAATCACGGACAGTCCGGAGCCGGAACATCGGGAAGTTGCCAGTTGGCTATCAAGATGTCCAGGTCATTGGTCGAGACACGATACTTATTTTTACCCTGAGACAGGTGGTCAAAATCAGCACAAATCTGATTACCTGTCAGTGACTCCAAAGGCTTATTCCAGGCTGCAATCAGGATGTCCAGGTCGTTAGTTGATACCCAGTATTTGTTTTTACCCTGAGAAGCACCATCTGCGTCACCATGGCACTGCCTGGGATTAATACTGGCAATCCAGCACTCAGGCGAACCTACTGCAAGCCATTCGTCTTTGTG
>CAZWME010000534.1:0-4307 GCA_964634515.1 uncultured Pirellulales bacterium
GAGCCGGTGGGTATGCCCTCGATTTTGGCGTAGCTGTGCTCGTCCATCTGCATAATCGCGCCTTGGCCGTATTGCTTTTCTATCTGTGCGATTACACGCTCCAGAGCGTCCTCCTTACTGGTTGACTGGGGTTTCAGGCGCTCTATCTTGCCTTTTGATGTTTTTGACGTTGTCTGGGTTCTTTTTGTCTTTGCCATTTTCTTTGTCTCCTGTTTCTTATCTCGCTTATGGGTTTATGTTTTTTACTTAGTCTTATTATTGCAGTTTATAATTTCCCAGCACGGTATAAACGGGACCTTTCGGCGTCAACTGACTTTGATAAACCGAAACAGAATCAGCCGACACAGTCCCGAGCTTAAAATCTTTATATCCTTCGGTCATTTGCGCCAGTTTAACACCTGCTTTTGAGTTTCTCACCCTGCAGAGAGTCAGATGGCCGGAAAACTTTCTTGTTTCCACGGGCCAGCCAGCCGAAGCCAGCTCCTGCTCAAGGTCGCTTTGTAATTGTAGCAGATTTTCGCAGTTTTGTCCCGTACCAACCCATAAAACTCTGGCGCTTCTGCCGCCGAAATAGCCAACCGTTTCTACCTCCAGTTCGAAGTTCTTGTGCCGGCTCGCGACCTCTTGGGTTATCTTACAGACATCTACGGCCTGGGCTTCTTTAATTTCACCTAAGAATTTCAAAGTCAAATGCATCACATCAGGATTTACCCATTTGACATCGCCTCTTTTAATATCAACTTTGCTGCGCATCTCGTTTTGCAGCCTGCTCAGGGCCTTTCTGATTTGCTCGTCGATATCTATCGCTATAAATACTCGCATTTAACTTTTGCCGGTTAAAAAGTTGTAAGTTTTCGCAGTCTTTCAAATCTCCTGTCAATATCGGTCCTGTCTATGGAGGTTAATCCACTCAGTGAAAAATCCGCTATAGAAAATGAGGCAACCACCGTACCGTATGCAATCGCCGCCTTCAGCGTCTCGAAATCTGCTTGGCCGCTTTGTGCCAGAGAGCCCATAAATCCGCCTGCGAAGCTGTCACCTGCGCCCGTCGGGTCTTTGACTTCTGTCGCCGGATAGGCGGGCAGAATAAATTTATCGCCGCTGGCGTTGCACATTATTGAGCCGGATTCGCCTTTCTTAAGAATCACGACACTCGGCCCCATATTCAAAATTATCTCACCGGCCTTTATCAGGTTGCTCTGGCCTGCTAACATCCGTGCCTCGTCTTCGTTGATCAACAAACAGTCGATTTTTTTCAGAAGTGCTTTTAAGTCATCCAGGTTATTATCGATCCAGAGGTTCATAGTATCTACAGCGACAAACTCAGGCCCATCGATTTGTTCGAGCAATTGCTGCTGAAGGGCCGGCGCTGTGTTTGCAAGGAAAACGAATTTGCTGTCTTTAAATTCCCCGGGAACACTTGGCGGCGCCTCGGAGAGAACATTTAGTTCTGTAAAATCCGTGGTTCTGTCGTCCATATCTTCGTGATAAGTGCCTGCCCAGCGAAACGTTTTACTTTGCTTTCGGACCTCCAGACCCGTAAGGTCAACGTCTCTGCCGGCAAAGACTTTTACAAGGTCAAACGGACAGTCCGCCCCTATCACGCCTACGAACCGGACGGGTGCGAAGAAGCTCGCCGACATACTGAAATAAATAGATGAGCCGCCGAGACAGTTCTCACTCACACCGTAGGGCGTCCTGACTGTATCAATCCCTATAGAACCTGTTACTAATAATGACATTCCTGAATGTTTCTCCTTTTAGTTTCCAACTGCGAATTTATTAAGTGTGATATCTATTCTGGCGAAGGTGTTTTCTTTTCCCAATAACTGGACTGATTCGAATATAGGCAGACTGACTGTGCTCCCGCAAATGGCTACACGCAAAGGCTGGGCGACTTTACCAAGGCCCACCTGCTTTTCCTCCGCCAGCGAACGCAGCATATCTTCGATCCCCTGTTCTGTTAATTGCTCCATCGCCGCGAGTTTGTCGCGCACAATTGCCAGAACCGCTAATCCACCACCTTTGAGCAGAACCTTCTTGACCGCTTTTTCGTCGTATTGAATTTCGTTGTTGTCAAAAAATAGAAATCTGCTTTTACGCTCCATATCAAATAAGGTTCTCGTTCCTTCGCAGAGTTTAATTATTTTTGAAAGAAGCTCATCTTCCGCGGAATTCACCGGAGAGTTCACGACCTTCAGGTAAGCTCTGAAATGCTCTAAGACTTTCTCTGGCGGCGTCATCTTTAGATGTTCCATATTAAAAGACAGAAGCTTCTTACGGTCGAACAGGCTGTTCGCCTTGCTCAGGCGAGAAAGGTCAAAGGACTCGATTAGCTCGCCAATCGGCATAATCTCGCGATTATCACCCGGGTTCCAGCCCAAAAGGGCAAGAAAATTGATCATTGTTTCGGGCAGATAGCCGCTTTTGAAAAAATCGACAATATTAATTTCCGGCAGTGGCACACCCAAGTGCTTTGACATTGCATCAATAGCAGGCATATCGGGGCTTACTTTCCGCTTTATGAAATGTTTCATTTCATTTTCATTGATTTGAGCAATGTCACATAATTCACTATAGAGATATTTTTCTGGTAGATCCTTGATCGCATTCCACAGCGCCTTTGGACGCTCGCGCTTGGAAAGCTTTCCTCCTGAATCGCTGATGGTGACGGACATGTGGGCATATTTCGGCAGTTGGCTATCACCAAACAGGGCTTTCCATAGTGCCTGCTGGCCCGGTGTGTTCATCAGATGTTCCTGGCCGCGAATAACATGCGTAACCTTCATCAGATAGTCGTCAACCACGCAGGCAAAGTTATACGTTGGAAAGCCGTCGCTTTTCTGAATGATGAAGTCGCCAATCTCGCTGATAGCAAAGGTCACTTTCCCACGCACTTGGTCTTCAATCACAATTTGAGGAAGTAACAGTTTAAATTTTTTTGATGAGAGAGTTTCGGTACAAACTGCCTGGTCTTGCCGTGGGATAGCGAAACGCACGGTCACTAGCCGGCCTTGAGCTTTTGCCTTTTCAACATCGCTTTCGCCAGGGAATTCTTTGGGACGTGGATAAGAAAAGGACTTTTTTTGAGCTTCAGCTTCTTTGCGAAACGCATCAAGCTCCTCGGTGGTATCGAAACAGTAATAAGCCTTTTTTTCTTCGAGCAGCTTCTTTATGTATTTGTCATAGATGTCCATTCGCTGAGATTGCAGATAAGGCCCGTTCGGCCCGCCTGCTTCAGGACCTTCATCCCACTGGATTCCGAGCCAGCGCAGGTCGTCCATAACCTGCTGGGCCGCCGTCGGGGTGTTTCGTTTCTGGTCCGTGTCCTCGATGCGCAAAATAAATGTACCGCCCGTTCGTCTGGCAAAGAGCCAGTTGAAAAGAGCTGTACGTGCTCCGCCGACGTGCAGATAACCCGTTGGTGACGGGGCAAAACGTGTTACGACCATTATAAACCTCGTTAATTTATGAAAATACGTAAAAAAGGAGGATAAGTTATACCGGTATGTTTGTCAAGAGTTATGGCCTGGAACCGGCAGATTTGTACGGCCGGCAATTTGGTTCAAAAACATTTACCTCTGTCAATTTATCGAGCAGTTTAGTATTTTAATAAAGCCAAACCATCTGCTGAGTCTTGATGAAAGGATAAACAAATGTACCCGCGAATCGGACCGGTGCCGACATATAGTATTTTTTACATCTTGAGTATCCTCAGTCATTTTCTGATTTGTTATTTTATCGCCAAACGACTGGGACTCCGGCGCCGTGTTTGGATTGTTGTCGGCATTTGCTTTATGGTGAGCATGACCGTCGGTGCCAAGATACTATACGATATCCAAAACGCGCAATTTGACTTCCGGGCCCTGTTGAGTATCAGGCACTATATGCAGGGGGGAGTGTGGGGCGGGTTGCTGGCGTACTTTATTTTGGCCGTGCCGCTGACATTGATTTTAGCCAAAAACAGACGTGCGGCACTTGACCTTGTTGCAATGTCTATTCCTGCCCCATGGATATTTGCTAAATTTGGATGTTTATTTAACGGCTGCTGTTATGGCAAAGCATCCTCGATGCCTTGGGCCATAACTTTTCCTGAAGGTGCCGCGGGTGCACGGCCCGGTGTACCGCTGCACCCGACACAAATTTACGAAATTCTGGTTGTTATCTGCGTTCTTGTAGTCTTCAAAAAATTGAAATATGACAGATGGCGGGGCACAATGCTTTTATGGTTCCTGGCCCTCTACGGAACGGGACGTGCGGCTACGGAATTTTTCAGGGGCGACTTCGACCATCACTTATTCGTAGGC
>CAZWME010000535.1:0-4303 GCA_964634515.1 uncultured Pirellulales bacterium
GCACCGCGAGACCATCCGATTTCCCGGCCTGTCAGGCTGACCGGTCCCCAACACAGGAACATGCCGAACCGCATGTTTTTCCACGACTCGACCACTTCAGGGCGGGCTTTCAAAAAGTCTTCCGTGGGTGCAGCCGAGACAAAGGAAGCGATACAAACTACAACAATTGCGATCATCTTTTTGTCTGATGCTGTCATTGGCCTCTGCTCCTGATTGAACATGTTGAAACTAACGTTTTCCATTTACACGGGTAAGAGACCGCTCAAAATCATTTGTGTTAATTTCATTTTATTTCTTTGTAATTGTCATATGATATTTTTGTTTAAGAAGCCATTTCAAAAATACCGGCTCCGGATCACAGCGATCACTGCTGAGTTGGGTACTGCTATTATCACTTCCTGTAATCATTTTAACGTCAATACCGTGTCCGTCACCAGCCCAGGTAGTCAACTTCATGTTTCCACCAATTTTTTGCATCTCGGCAAATAATTTTTGGTCACCCTCTATTGGTACAACATTATCCCTATCACCATGAAATGCCCAAATAGGGATATTCTTAAGTACCGACGCATCAGTAAAGTGTCTGAAACCACTTCCGGCCGAGGGAGCTGCAGCCGCAAAATAATCAGGATCAATTTGTGTAATTATATAGGTTCCATGGCCTCCCATAGAGTGCCCAAGAATGTAAATCCTACGCATGTCAACCGATGGCAAAATTTTAATGATGACTTTGATTTTAGACAGGTGTTCCTTGTTCCAAAGTTCATTTGCCTGAGGAGCAAGAACATAGCATGAGTAGTCCTTGCGATTCTGTTCCTCTGCAAGAACCTGGTTCCAGTTACGCAGTTGTTTTAGATTATCTGAGCCTCTGCCACCACCGCCGTGTAATGAAACAATAACCGGATAGCTCTTGTTGGGATCGAAGTTTATCGGTTTCATGAGCCTGTAGGGCATGTAGTTATAGATATGGTCTTCATGAAGTACGACTACCCAGTCTTGTACAACCTGCCCATTTGCAACTTGAGCAATGCCCAATAATACCAGTACGAATAATAATATTTTTTTCATTTCTTACTTCCTTGAAAGAGTTTTAAGCTTACATTTCCCATTTAAGACGGTTAAAAAGCATAATTTTCTCCGTACGACATCAATAATCTTATGAAATTCACCTTGAACTATCAAGAGATTCCGTTTTTAAAGTCACCTCTTTTGTGAGCTGGAAAACGTCCTGATTTCAAGGTGCATCTTGTCAGCAAAATGTCCCCACAAATGTCAATTTTTTTAAGAAAATACGAATTTTAAAATTTTAATCGGATTGAACAAGATTTAATTGCATCGGTCAGTCCGCCGTCCACCGATGAGACAGTATTAGTTCGTTTATTGAAATTCCAAATAACTCGTCCACGGTTCAGTCCAATAGAGCATTTGTGACAGCTACGCGTCAGAAAAAACTCGTAATTGGTTAACTAAACGGTGAGGAGGAAGTGTATAAATAAAATAATTCTTTCTGGAACAAAGAACTGATAAACATATCGGTTCCTGTCTTCTATTTTTTAACATGTTCGTCGTATCAATTAAGAGTTTTGTATCGTGTATCGGTCTTTCTAAACAGTAGATGGCTAAGTCGGACAGTTAATGCACAGCCCCGCGTGCCGCCACCGGCCAGATGACTTCTACTCGGCTGCCTCGCAGGCCGAAAATTTGATTAAATAGGTTGCTCACGACACAACAATGATTTGGGATAACGGTCAGACGTTCTCCTATTTGTGGTTTATTGCTGCAGGATGACAGATCAACATGCCCGTGCTCTTCAGATAGAGAATAGATGCATGCCTGGGGATATTCGATGATGGCGCCATAGCCGTCCAGATCCAACAGATCAGAAGAAAAGGTTTTACTGCCACCATCCAGGATGGCTCGTTCGGAAGTGGGGCGACTAACAACAGTCGTAGTCACCGTGAAGTCACAGTCATCCAAGGACATCGCTCCGGATTTAATGATGTTACGGTCTCCATACACATAGGTGCCAGCCCGATGTTCAGTGACTTCTGTAACGGTGTGGGCTTGCCATAGATTGGGTGTGCCACCACCACTGACACATTCGGTCTGAATATTATCACGCTTTAAGAGTGCTTTGGTTTCCTTTACAAAGGGATCTGTTTTTTCATTGCTTGGATAGGTCATGAGTCCGGCAAAATGCAGTCCGGGGGATGCACTGATAAGTCGAGCCAGGGCAACAGCTTCCTGCGGTGACTGTACACCGCATCGTTGTGCACCGGAATCGAACTCAACCAGGACCGCCAGCTCCAGTTGTTCATATTTGGCCGCCGTGGAAAGGCCGTTGACCGTAAATTCCGAATCTGCAGTGACGCTGAGTTTGGTGCGCCGGGCCAGACGCATCAGGCGCTGCAGTTTCGCCGTACCGATGATGTTGTAGGTCACCAAGATATCGCGGATGCCCGCTTGCGCCATCACTTCGGCTTCGCTCAGTTTCTGGCATGTGATACCCACTGCGCCGGTCTTGATTTGCATATGAGCGATTTCGGGGATTTTGTGCGTCTTGATATGTGGCCGATTATTGATGCTGTGTTCGTTCAGATAGCGTTGCAATTTGACAATGTTAGATTCGAGCTTATCCAGATTAACCGCCGCAAACGGAGTTTCCAATTCATCTATGTGCATCTATCAAGACTCCTGTGGGACGATCGCCATACAATCCACTTCAATCAGCATATCTGTGGGTAAACCCGCTTGTACAGTGGTCCGAGCGGGGTAGGGCTCCGTCAAATAGGTTTTGTAGATATCATTCATCTCGCCAAAATCTTTGAGATCGGCCAGGAAGACACCCACTTTTACGACATGTTTCCAAGAAGTGCCGGCGGCCTCCAATAGTGTAGTGATGTTGTCAAAGGTGAGTTTTGCCTGTTGGGCAAAGATACCTACCTGGAGTTCGCCGGTTTCCGGATCTACCGGTCCTTGCCCGGATATATAAGCGATAGTTCCGCTTGCAACAATGGCCGGTGAATAGATACCCTTCGGCGGGGCGCCTCTTTCAGCAATTACTTGTTTACGCATAATATGCTCCTTCTCAAATTATTTCCTGTCTTCTAACTCCTGTCTTCCTGGCCACGATCCTATGCTTCGGGCTTTTGACCATATTCTGTTAGTAATTGATTTTACCAATGCTAAGTGAGACATCAATAAAAACTCGTATATTAACAAAAGTCTGGCAAAAAAGAATCATTCTGAATAAAATCAAGGCTATGATTGTACTGATATATGGCTCTGGTGCAGTTGGTCTGGGTCTCGCGAGTTGTTTGCTCAAAGCGGGAATTGAGGTGGACTTGATAGATAAAAAAGAGGAGATAGTGGCATCTTTATGCGAACACGGTTTACATAGGACAGGTATTTTCGGCGATTTTAGAGCAGATCCATCTGGATTTCATAGTCATACTTCACTTCGAACTCTATCTAACAAAGAATACGATTACATTCTGGTTTGTACAAAGTCGTTTGATTCTTATGCAGTTGCCAAAGATCTTGTAGAACATAAAAACTTACTCGGTCATGACGGTAGAGTTGTCTTGTGTCAGAATGGCTGGGGAAATGCAGAGATATTCAAAACTTTTTTCGAACAAGAGCGAGTTTACAACGCACGTATCATCACCGGATTTCAGAAGCCGAATGAACATACAGTTGTTATTACAGTTCACGCAGATTCAATTCGTATTGGCAGTTTGTTTGATGTTAGTTCATCATGTATGGAATCTCTATGTCGGTCCATTAGCAAGGGGGGAGTACCATGCGATGTCACAACCGAGGTAGGAAAATACCTCTGGGCCAAGATGCTCTACAACTGTGCACTCAATCCTTTAGGTGCATTGCTCGATGTTCCATATGGAGTTTTGGCTGAATATGAGTACACACGTTATATTATGAATCACATTGTTCAAGAAGTTTTTTCCGCTATGACTTCAGCAGGTTACGAGACACATTTCCAGACTTCCAAAGCTTTTCTCGATGTTTTCTACAGTAGACTTGTACCGGATACCGCACAGCATAAGTCATCTATGCTTCAAGATATCAAAGCCGGGAAACAAACCGAAATCGATGCCTTAAACGGGGCTGTTATCGAGCTAGCAAAGATGCATGACATTGATGTCCCATACAATTCCGTTGCGTATAATTTGGTGAAGTTTCTTGAGGGCAGAAATTATTGATTATTACCATAGTAAGCACTTTTGGATAATGGGAACCTCGAAAAATTCATTTTTACTGCGAACGGCTGCAATATCCTCCGGCG
>CAZWME010000536.1:0-4303 GCA_964634515.1 uncultured Pirellulales bacterium
TATTTACAAGCGATTATGAAGAAAATGCGGATATGGCCCAAAAAACAAACCCAATTCAAACCCAATTCAAACCCAATTTCCTACCCCGAAAGGACTAAAAACAGAAGTTCCATTTCGAATGTCATAGGTCAGATATCTTTCTTCTGCCTTCGTTTTTCTGTATTTTGTCTTCTACATCCTGTCTTATATATACTATTCGAAAAATCTTTTAGCTTAATTTCGGCTTCACAAACGTTCGCTGCGGACAAGCTTATGAGAAAACCCCGAAGTATGAGAATAAAAAAGTTGACAACCAATCGGATGGTTGCTAATTTGAGATCCGAAGAGTTAAATAGCGGTTTTGTTGTTTCTAAATTTGGGCTGTAGGAACCTGTTTTTTGGGAGATACAAAAATGCAATCTTACATGAAATTATTTGCTATTATTATTCTAACGTCTTTATTGTCCGTCGGCTTTGCTCAGACAACTACCAGTAGCTCCGGCGAAGCTGCTCTTTCTTTTCCGTATATGGCCGAGATAACCGGAGATAACGTTTACGTCCGCTCCGGCCCGGGTACGAATTTCTACGATTGCGGCAAGCTCGGCATAGGGGATAAAGTAAAAGTAATCGGCAAACAATTTAGCTGGGCCCGTATCGTTCCACCGCCGGGAAGTTTCTCCTGGATTTCAATACAATATGTCAGTATTGACCCGGCCAATCCTACCGTTGGTACCGTTACCGGTGACAGAGTACGTGTTTATGCCGGGTCAGACCATGTAGAGCCGTTACACTCCACATACCTGCAGGGAAAGCTCGACCGCGGTGACAAAGTTAAGTTGTTGGGAGAGCAGAAGGACGATTATTATAAAATAGCACCTCTATCTTTCGCCTATCTTTGGGTAAGCATCAATTACACGAAATCCCTCCCCAACCAGCCGGTTGAGGTTGTTAAACCAACTGTCAAGCCAAAAACTGTTAAACCGACAACACCAAAACCGGTCGAAGTAAAACCGACGGAAGCTAAACCGACAACTGTGCCCAAAGAAGTTCCCAAGGAAGTAGTGGCTCCGGCACCTGACACGCCTGAGACATTGCTTGAAAAATATCGTGCCTTGCAAAAACAAGTCCAGGCCGAGCGAAGTAAACCAATAGAAAAACAAAACTACACAGAAATAAAAATGACGCTCATTGAGATTGCCGAGAACAAAACAGCCGGCAAAGCTGCACTCTATGCCCAGGCTGTTCTTAAGCAAATAAAGGGCCTTGAATTAGTTCGGGTAGTAAACAAAGAAATCCGGCTCCAGAACGAGCAATTGCAGAATATCAGGGAGCGGATAGCTAAAACCCGCACTACAAAACTGGCAGAATTTAAAGATTTGGGCAACTTTGCTGTTGTAGGCAAGCTTAAAACTTTCACAACCTATGGTCCCGGCAACTATCGTATAGTCGGCGATTCGGGCAAAACGATATGTTATGCTTTACCGAGCGGCCCCATCTCGCAGGCTGAACTCAGTAAGCTTATAGATCAGAAAGTTGGCCTCGTTGGAACAATAGAGCCGCATCGACAAACATCGAGTGCTCTGATAAGATTTACAAAAATAACGGAATTAGACTAATCTGTTTCCAACGCTTCATAATACCTGAAGCTCCAGAGAACAAGGTATCAAACCTGCAAATATAAAAGCCGCGCCTGTTACGGCGCGACTTTGTTCACTGATAACACAAAACTTATTTGTAACCCTTAGATAAACAGTTACAACCTAATCGGCAGTGAAAAATTTATATCATTTATCTCGGCCCGGAACCGCAGCAATATCATCCAGCGGAGCCTCAACCTCGCCCTTTTCGAAATCTTCAGCGGCCGGTTTAATAGTAAGATTGTACCAGGGTGAATTTTTATTCTCAGTGATATCCTTCCACCTGACCAGTTTACCTGTATAGGCGGAAATTCGACCCATAATCGCAGTAAGCGTAGATTCGGCAACATTGCGTGCTTCGTTAAGAGGCTCCTGCCTAAGAATGCTGTTGAGCAGGTCAACATGTTCCTGGCAGTACGGTCCCTTATGCTCGGGGAAGTCCGGCGTGCTTATATCCCTTCCTCTTAAACCGCCGCCACCCATGGTTTGTCCTTCGGTGCCTCTGAAGAATTCCCTGACTCCGCCATCACAGCCGTTAATCTGACGGCACATACTGTGAATACGAACACCATCTCCATAATCCAGGTCGATACTAAAAAAGTCGAACTGGTTTCCTGTCTTACGACGAGCACGCCCACCAAAGCCAAGTGCATTATCCGGGGGATGTCCGATATACCAATTCGCAACATCTATGTTGTGAACATGCTGCTCGACAATGTGGTCACCCGACATCTCGGTAAAACTGACCCAGTTGCGTACCATATAGTCCGCATCGGGTTCGTTCGGGTTCTGGGTCCTGTACCACAGTGCTCCACCACACCACCAGATACAACCACCAACTATTTTGCCAATTGCACCACGCTCAACGGCATACTGGGTACGCAGATAGCTTGCCTGGTGACGGCGCTGCGTTCCGGCCACAACCGCCAAGCCCATGCTCTTTGCCAGTTCACCGGCGGCGATAATCCTGCGGCCTCCGGGCGGGTCAACAGCGACAGGTTTTTCCATGAAAACATGTTTGCCTGCTTTAATGGCGGCTTCAAAATGCACGGGCCGAAAATTCGGAGACGTAGCTATCAACACAACATCAACGTTTGTATGGAGCAGGTTCTTATAAGCATCGGCGCCGCCAAAGCATCTTGATGCCGGAACATTATATCTTTTGCCGGTAGCCTCAGCCTTATTCTTGAACCAGTCGGCCGTAGCTACGACTTCCAACTCCAAATTCTCGATATGCTTGCCTGCATCCAGGCAGTTTGCCAAAGCCCCATTACCACGACCGCCACACCCAATCAGACCGATGCGCATCTTCCTTCCGGCTGGTGCAGCAAATATGACGCTTTTACCGGCCAGAACCGTCGCCGCGCCTACCGCCGAGGTCTTGATAAAATCCCTTCGTGTAACACTACTGGTTTTTAAGTTTGAAATTTTCTGCATAACTAAACCCTTTCAACTAAATTGTTTTCATATTTAGTTTACACTCCCCCGATATTTTACAGAAGAGACCAGCTTAGAAATTGTCACAAGCTCTATAAGCTTCAATAACAGCTTTCTCACCTTCCTTGCCCGGTCTGCTTCTGCCATGTTCCATACACAATACACCCTGATAACCTTTCTTATGGATGTGTTTGAAGATATTTTTGTAATTAATTTCTCCAGTTGTTGGTTCCTTTCGTCCTGGATTATCACCCAGATGGAAACTGGCGATTTCATCCCAGGCCATATCGATATTCGGAATTAGGTTGCCTTCGGTAATCTGCTGGTGATAAATGTCATCGACTATCTTGACCGAAGGACTGTTCACAGCCCTGCATATCATGTAAGCCTGCGGAATCTTGGTGAGGAACAGGCCCGGATGATTCGTCCATGCGTTTAGAGGTTCGAGAACGATCACAAGTCCGGAGGGCTCACATATTTCAGCGCAATACCTGAGATTGTCAATCACGTTGGCCGTCTGATAATCCCACTCCAAGCCGGTATCATACGCTCCGGGTACAAGCAGCGCCCATTTAGCTTTGGCCCGCTTGGCGAACTCAACGCCGTCTTTGACCGTCTTTATAATCTTATTGCGGACTTCTTTATCTTTTGTGACAAAGGATTTCCCACCGATACCCTGGAGGACGAACGGTCCCAAATCCATATTACGGCGATCCAGTTCTCTGACGATCTTGTCCACAACATCTTTTGATTTTCTCATCAGGCCGTTGTCAAAAATCGCCCTGAAACCCTGATCTGACATAAATTTTATGTTATCTATTGGATCGGGACCTGCGTGCTGTTTGAACATTCCGAGTGTAGGTGCATACTTGAGTTTGAACTTCTTTGATGTACCTGCCGCTTTTGCAGTAGAGGTTAAAGTTGAGGCTGTAACTGCTACTGCAGCGGAAGCCATAAAATTACGCCGGGTAATGTTTTTGAGGGTGTTCATTTCGGTACTCCTAAAAGTGACTCTATCTGTTCCGTTGCATTCTCCTCCATTTCGGGTATGCAACTGTTTTTTTACAAATACTTCTTTTCAAATAGAAAAAAGCTAATCTCGAACAGTATTTTAATAAGCTAATCCATTCTAATTTATTGGAACAAATATTCAACTTAAACATTCTCAAACTTAAGATTTTTCTATGGGCAGCCGATTGGGTTTGTATTGGGTTTGAATTGGCTTTATTTTTTGGGCCATAGACGCATTT
>CAZWME010000537.1:0-4290 GCA_964634515.1 uncultured Pirellulales bacterium
TAAACTTTATTGTCCGCTGAACTGCCAAATAAAACCATGCCTTCTGCGATGATTGCATGATAAGCATGGTCAAAAGGCATCCGTGTATCTTCGGCCCGCCAGGCGGGTTGAGGCGGGTGAAGCGGCTTATATACCCACCGCAACGAGAGAGAAGCCGGCAGATGCTGTGATGTGTAGCCGCTCCGGGCGGCATCGGCACGAAACTGAGGCCAGAGCCCTCCTTTCGAAGTCTGCCAGGATGTTAACAGCAAAATTATGCTAAGCAGAGTTCTTGTCATAATAACCTCCAGTAATGCCTGTATAATAATTCAAAGAATGTCAAGACCATGATACCAAATTTGTTTTACCAACGCACACACATTCTGTGCTTTAGAAAAGAGATGTTTTTGATGAAGAGCACCTAACAAAATGACTCTGCATTCAAACGGCTTATTTCGTCTCTGGACGGTGTCAGGCTGCATCGACAACGCTGTACATTGTCTGCTTCGCCTTCCTTGCCAGAAACGAAAACGCTCGTTTTCGGTGCTACGATTAATTTTGTTAGGCACTCTTAGCAGATGATTTGTATTTTTTGAGGTAGTATTTTGTAATCAACCGTACTAAAAAGATTCGGATAGATTTCACCGTCATTGCTGAGCGGCGCCGAAGGAGAAAGAGAAACGGAAAGTGATTTTGCCCGAAACATAGTGACTTTTTCATGGCTTGTGAGCGCCTTTCTGAGAACCCATGGTATAAGAGACAGAGCTTCCAGCTTCTTCGGCATTTCTATTAATAAACAGTCAAACAAACCATCATCGGGCCTGGCCTGGGGAGTAAAAAAGAGCCCTCCATATCGAGGCGTATTACTGACAAGGAGAACTCCATAGGTGCCTTTGAATGTTCTTTCATCGGCTTTAATATTCATTTCCCATCCGGAGGACATTTTTCTGATTACGCAAAGAGCAGCCGCTATGTAACGAAGAGAGCCGCTGAGTCCTTTCATTCGATAGCTTTCGGCGCAGACAGACGCAAAAAGACCTACAGAAGAGGCCATACAAAAATAGTGCCCACCCGCCTGTCCGATATCCACGTATTTGGTTTTTCCATTTATGATTGTCCGACAGGCTTTGTGCAATTGTTGTGGCAAGCCAAGGCTTTTCGAAAAATCATTTGAGGAGCCCGATGGAATAATACCAATACGCGGAATCTGACTGCATTTAGTTTCCAGGACGCCGTTTATCACCTCGTTTAAGGTCCCATCTCCCCCGAGTACGACAATAGTATCCACTTTTTGGATTTTTGCCTGGGCCGCTATTTTTCGCGCATGTCCGGGATAATCCGTAGTAAATGAAGAAAAGGCAAATTTGTGTTTGTGAAGAAAGGTCTCGGCCCAACGAACGCGTGAACGGTTCAGCCCCCACCGGGCCTTTTTATTCGCAATGATAATGTTGGTACCCATGATATTAAATGATTCTGATAAATATGACTTCCTTATGCCGGATTATATGACCATTTACAATCGTATTCAATAAATGTTGTATTGACAATTGACGGTTTTATGAGCAGCACATTACCCTTGATATCTTCACCTGGTCACTAAGGTTTAAAAAATCTTTTTATCCCAAGGTAAAGTAAAATCATGTACCTTCTTATGTTGTGCTTTAATAAATTGAAAACAAGAGACCTTTGTTGCGATAAATACGTATAAACAAAGATAGAAATCGACAGCCAAAACGATTATGATGATTTTACTGCCTGATAAAGTTTCCGGGCACAGGTAAATATGAAAATTACGGGTACATTGATGGATAACGAACAGCTTTTATATGATATAAGTCAACTAAATGAGCTATTCAGAGACAGCACCAGCATTCAGAGCCTCTTAGACAAAACTGTTGCAATGGTAGCGTCTCATACAAATTCGGATGTTTGTTCAGTTTATCTCTACAATAATGACAATCACGAGCTGGTCCTGAGAGCAACACGGGGACTAAATCCCGATTCGGTTGGAAGAGTAAAGCTCAAGCTGGGTCAGGGGCTTACAGGTCTTGCACTACAAGAGCTGCGGCCGATATGCGAGAAAGATGCTGTTCATAATCCGCACTTTAAGTTTTTTCCCGGCATATTTGAGGAACGGTACGAGTGTTTTCTTGCTATGCCGATAGTACGAGGCATCTGGAAAATCGGTGTATTAGTGCTTCAGCGACAAAAGGGCAGATACTTTAATGATTCCGATATTACTGCCTTGGAGGCCGCGACGTCGCAGCTTGCCAATATCATTGAAAATGCTCGTTTCCTTATGGCTATGCATGAACCGCACGAAGAAGAAGAGGAAAAGGTCAAGACCGCATTGTCAGAGCAATTTAAGTTTATAAAGGGTAAAGTTGCATCGGAAGGTTTTGCATACGGCCCTGCCGCAATTTCCAACAAGAAGAAGAGTCTTGCCGTGCTTATGAACAGAAAGTTCGATCACACATATACGCTCGAAGATTTCCACAAGGCAATCGACAAAACGGCAGACCAACTCGAAGAACTGCAGGAAAAGGTGGGGCGAAAACTTTCAGACGCCGCTTCACTAATTTTTTCGGCGCATTTGGTGATACTTAAAGACAAGTACTTCGTGGGAGGTGTAGTCAATCTGATAGAAAGTGGAATTAATCCACCGCTGGCGATATTACAGATTGCCACACAGTATATGAGAAGTTTTGCAACCAGCGGCAATTCATACATGCAGGAAAAAACCCAGGATATCGAGGATCTTATCGTAAGGCTGATGAGCAATCTCCTCAATGAAACCGAAGAACTGGGTAAATTCCGGAACCGGATTATTATAACCGCAGACCTTTTACCTTCCGACTTGCTCATACTCTCTTCGGAGGAGGCGGGCGGAATCGTTCTTATAGGCGGTACCGTTACGTCGCACTTGTCCATACTTGCAAGATCTTTGCGAATTCCGATGATTGTCAGCGACACTTATGAGCTTCTTGGTCTCCCGGACAATACTCCCATTTTAGTGGACGCCGAAACAGGCCATGCATACGTTGATCCTGCCGACGAGATATTAGAGCGGTTCGAATCGCAGCAAAAAGCCAGGCTAACCCTGGACGAACAAAAGCGTTCGATAAAACCTGTTACAACCACTCGGGACGGTACGAGAGTGCATCTTTTCGCCAATATCAATTTGTTGGCCGATTTGAAGATTGCCAGCGAACTGCACTGCGAGGGTGTAGGGCTGTACCGGACTGAATTTCCATTTATGATCAGGAATAATTTTCCGAACGAGGCGGAACAATTTACGATTTACCGCGAACTCGTTCAGCTAATGAAAGGCAAACCCATTACGTTCAGAACACTCGATATGGGAGGCGATAAGACTTTATCTTATTACCACGACATTAAGGAACAGAATCCTGCTCTCGGCCTGAGATCGATACGTTTTTCGCTTCAGAACAAAGCAGTTTTCGCCGAGCAAATCCGTGCCATGCTGCGTGCGGGGGCCGGTGAGGATTTGCGGATTATGTTTCCAATGATTTCATCCATAGATGAATTCTGCCAGGTACGTGAAGTCGTATTCGAATGTCTGGACAAGCTTGGTAAACAAAACAAGGAACACAATCGGAAACCAAAACTCGGAATAATGGTCGAGCTGCCATGTATCGTGGACTTGATAGATGATTTCACAAAGGAGGCTGATTTTTTTTCGATAGGGACCAACGATTTTATACAGTTTATGTTGGGGGTTGACAGGACCAATGAAAATGTCGCCGGTGCTTATTTGCCTTACCATCCTTCGGTTTTACGTGCAATGAAAAAGGTGGTCTATTCGGCCAATCAAAACGGCAAAGAAATTTCGATTTGCGGTGACATGGCTCATCAGGAAGAATATCTGCCTTTTTTGCTCGGCATAGGTGTGCGGACTCTGAGTATGAATCCGGGGTATCTCTTAAAAACGCAAAAGGCTATTTCAGAGATTGAAATCGATGAAGCCAAAGCAACCGCTGAAAAGATGCTTGGTCAAAATAAAATCAGCGACCTGGCTCAGACCTTGAATCTTAATCGTACTAAAGATTAACCAATTCTGTCACAAAAATTAAAGGGTACCAAGGCACGTGAAGAGAAATTCTGATTGAGTACACTTTATTTCCGTCCCGATCGGGACACTAAGGAAAATTTTTGAAAAAAACTTTATTTTTTTGTTGACATATACCGACATACTGTTATAGTTACATATAACAGTAATGCTCTTTAAGGAGTTATAGCCATTTTTATACGAATTGAACCATCATCATCAATTCCGATATACCGGCAGAT
>CAZWME010000538.1:0-4289 GCA_964634515.1 uncultured Pirellulales bacterium
ATTCCGAGCTGCAGACTTAACGGTTCGCTTGTCTTCTGCAATGGCGAGAGAACCTATATCTCTATATCCAATTTGTCCAGCTCCCCGTCGCTTATCCGGTCGGCGAGAAAGCGCGGGTCGCCGGTGGCTGAGGCTTTTGCCATTTCTGCCACTAATTCAATCAAAGGGCTGTCCGAGATGAAGTTGCCTATGCAGCCCCGCAGTCGGCCGTGGTTTTTCAACGTTACAAAGCATCCGCAGGGTGCGTTCAATTCGGGGTCGTCCGACTGGGGCGCTTTGGCCGGCTTTCCTTTGATTACAGCCTCAACGGTATCGCGGGCGACTTTCAGAAGTGATTGTTTCTGGGTGTCATTCATTTTTTTATCCGGAAAACATCCTGCCCAAAAGCTTTATCAGATAAACCACGACCACCAGCAGTATGATAACAACAACCGTGGCGATGTTGAAATATTTTTCTATCAACCGCCGTGCTTTTTCGCCGAGAAAATAGAACAGCAGCGATTCGCCTCCGAATCTCATCGTACGGAATACGATGCTTATCGTTACGAATTTCAGCAGAGAAACTTCCGCCATCCCTCCGACCCAACTGAAAATCATATAGGGCACCGGCGTCAGGGCCGAAATTGCGATGGCCCAGAAATCGTACTTTGTGTAAAGGTCGAGGGCAAGCTGCGCTTTTGCGCCAAGGCCGATGCTTCCGAACAAATCCACGATTCGCTCCGGACCGATAGCCAGACCGAGGGAAAAGGCAATTGTTCCTCCGAGGACGGAAAAGAATGCGCAGGTCAGGCCGTACCTTAGCGAAAGCTTCGGCTTACCGAGGCAAAGCCCTATTACAAGAACATCGGCAGGAATAGGAACGCATACAGGCTCGGTCAGGGCAAGCGCAATAAGCGCTATCATCCCGTAGCGCGTGTCGGCCCAGTGAATAACCCAGTTATACAACCGCCTGTGCCAGTGCCACCAGGCAACGGTTTTGTTGTTTGTTACATGTTGCTCGTCAGATGTTCTATCAATTATTGCTTCATCATTTGCCATTCAATATTCCTTAGTCTATATTTCTTATTCCTTATTCCTTATTCCTCTAATCCATCGAACAGAGTGGGCACATTGTCTTTTGGCTTATAGGGTGATTTTGACCCGGAAGTCTTGCTCTTGCTGGAAGGAAATTCTATGATTTTTATCCCCGGACCGGATTCGGTTTCCTGTTTCTGTTTGTCAGCGGGGATGAAGGGTATCAGTCCCATTTCGTACGCCTCTTCCTGTACTTCCCGTGGGGCCATGCGGATATCCATCACCAATCCATCGACATCAAACATCCAGACCAGCGGATTATCTTTAAGCAATTCCGGCAGGCACCAGTCCGGATCAAGCGGCATCAGGTCAAGCTTGTCACGTATGCTTTTTGATTTCGCCGTCATTGTTCCTTGTGAGATACCGAATCCCTCTGCCAGTTGTACCGATGTCATATGGGGACTTTGTTTGGGATCGTGCAAAAAGTTGACCCAGCCCACGGCGTGAACTATCCCGCCGGCCCAGGCGGCAGGACTACTTTTGCTCAGTGGTAAATGTGTTCGGCAAATTACACCTGCCATATGCTCACAAAGCTCCTTATAGCTGTCATTGAGGTGTGTATCGCAGAAGGTGTCTATCAACTCCACAATTTGCTCAAAGAGCTGCCGGTTCTTTTTTGGAACATGCATTTGTTCGGCTTTGCTTTTACTCTTTCTCATCTCAATTTCCTTTCCATCCATAGATCAACATAAGTCATCCTTATCACAGGGTATGCAATGTCCCGTATCAATTGAGCGTTAGTTTAATCTCAATTGGTGCGGGATGGCGATCTCGGTTTCTTACCTCGACATTCCTTTTTCAATATTCAATATTTCCAAAAGTAATTCTGAGCCATTCGCAGCGCTTAAGAATAAGCACCGCGAGTTAATGTCAAATGCTACACTCAAGAGCGTATATTCTCAATTAAAAAGTCATTTTTGCACGCAAAGGGAGCGAACTGTTTAATTTCCGTTGTGTAGATGGTACTCGATTATAAGCATCTATGAATACACTCCTTACGGCAGAGCGTTTGTTATGGGACGATTAAATGTCTCTTGACAAAACGTTATGAATATTGTATAATAGATTTAATTAATCGGGGATTTTAGTATCTGCATATTTTCAGGTGGGAATGTTTATTAAAGCGAGAAAATCACAATTAGTCGGTGCGATTATAGTGTTGTGCTTTTGCTGTTCAGCCGGCTTCGCTTTGGACCCGCTTGGCTCTGCGTCAGATAAGCTAAAAAAGGGGCAGTTCGGTATCGGGGTGGATTATTCCGACAGCGATATGGATTTCAGGGCAAAAGGCAGAAGCAATTTAGCGATTTATAACGTTACCATTGGAAGCCTTATTGGCATCCAATCGGAAAAACAGCGTCTTAATCTTGACGGCGTCGAAGTGCAGAAGGCTTATGCCAATCTCGGCTATGGTATTACCGACAACCTGGAGGCGTTCCTGCGTCTGGGTGCGGCGGACGCCGATTGGAGAGATGACGGGGATACGCATTTTAGCTTTGGTTTGCGTACAGGCGTAACCTTCTATCAAAAAGATACTTTTCAGTTAAATGCGCTGGCTCAATACAGTTGGGCGCAGTCCGACTTTGAGTCGCTGCCTTTGACCACTGTGGTGAGCGGCACCCCATATCCACTTTTAATGTCGGGCAGATTGAGCATGCATGATATACAAATTGCGATGGGCCCGACATACGAGCTGACCGGGGGTATCTCGCTTTACGGCGGAGGATTTTTCCATTTGATGGACGGTACGCTCGATCTCAAAGGCAGTGCAACTACGGTGGGTATTCCACAGTTTAGATATGATTTGGACAGCTCGTATGATATTGACCGGATTTCAGAGCTTGGTGTGTATATCGGTGCCCGGATTAAAGCCACAAACGATATTTCCTACAGTATCGAATATCAGCATACCAACTCGGCCGATGCGATTGCTATGCGGCTTCTCTGGAGATTTTAGAACAGAAAAAAAACTTTTTTTATCCTCATTCTCATACACAGTTATACCTGTATGCTCCTTTGTGCTTTTACTCTTTGACGCTATTGAAAAATACCCCGGAACTGCTATAATCCCGATGATCAGCTATGGATGACAAAGAACAATTTGAAAGCGTCGGCGAGGGGTTATTGGTAAGAGCGCCTGCCAAAATCAACTTAAGTCTGCTTGTAGTGAGGCAGCGTCAAGATGGTTTCCACGAATTAGAAACGATAATGGCCAAGGTCAACTGGTACGATGAAATCCTCATCGAGCCGGGACAAAAGGCCGGTATCGAACTTGTCTGCAAAGGGCTGCACTGGGCGCCGGAAGGAAAAGAAAATCTTGTCTTTCGGGCGGCTGAATTATTGCTTCATAATTGCGGTCTAAAGACTGATGTCAAAATCACACTGACAAAAAATATTCCCGCCGGCTCAGGACTCGGCTCGGCCAGCAGCGATGCGGCGGCAACTCTTATGGGGCTTAATAAATACCTTGACATACAAATTCCAAATCAGCAGCTTGCCGAACCGGCATCGCAGCTCGGCAGCGACGTAGCTTTCTTTTTGAATGGGCCGCTGGCGTTTTGTACGGGAAAAGGCGAAAAAATTAAAAAATTACAAGAAAAATTTAACTTTCTGGTATTGTTGATACTTCCGAACATAAGTGTCTCTACCAAAAAGGTTTACGTAAATTATGAGCACAATAAGCCTCTCTATGTGAAGCTGAGCACACAAATAAACGGTTATATCGAAAAAAACAGGATTGATTTAGCAGCGAAGATGTGCGCAAATATGCTTGAGAAAAGCTGTTTCCGTTTGGTGAAAACCCTTGCCGAACTGAAGTCAAAAATTGAATTGTTGGGTATTGGGCCTTGCTGTCTAAGCGGTAGTGGTTCAATAATGTTTTGTCTCATTGAGAGCGGGAATGAAGAGATAGCCAGGCAATACAAACACAAACTTAAAGAAAAGATTGGCTGCAAAAGTATTATCGCCAGTAACAATAGATGGTAGACTTTTTTAGTGAGGCACAGAAAATGAAAATCACTGAGGTCAGAGTCAAGTTGGTCAGCAACAAAGATGACAGGCTGAAAGCTTTTTGCTCAATAACGATTGACAATGAGTTTGTGGTTCGCGACATTAAGATCATCGAAGGTACGAATGGCTACTTTGTCGCCATGCCATCCAGGAAAATGAGCGACCATTGTGATAAGTGCGGAGGCAAAAACCATCTTAGAGCCAGGTAC
>CAZWME010000539.1:0-4285 GCA_964634515.1 uncultured Pirellulales bacterium
GCATATCCAGCTTCGCACCGGAAAAGACCCGATCCACCTGCACATGGTCGAAGTGGAGCGGGCAGAACCGCAGGAGAGTCCTTAACGGGAACGATACGATCAACAGGGACCCATCGCCGGACGAAGTAAGGCGCATGGCAAAGGTCTTGGGAAGTCTCTTCGCGTTTTACTGATTAATTGCCCTTCCGGGCGAAAGGATGGTCTATACCCATGAAACAGCTGGCAAGAATTTCAAACCAGGTCACCGTGTCCGGCTTTATCTTGTGTCTGCTGGCCAATAGCCTGCAGGCTGCGCCCTGGGACAACGGCATCGTAAAGGTATCGACCGACAAGCGCTGCCTGGTGCATGAAAACGGCAAGCCCTTTTTCATGTTGGGCGATACGGTGTGGGCCATGGTGGTCCGCCTGGGGCGTGAGGACGTCGTTCTGTTCCTGGACAACCGCAAGGCCAAGGGGTTCAACGCTTTCCTGCCCGTGCTGCACACCCCGTTTTTTGCCGAATCGAACCCGAAGACAGTGTATGGACACCGTATGTTCGAAGGCAACGCCAGGAATCCCGATTTGACAAGGCCCAGGGTCGTCAACGGCGGGGGGCCGGACAATCCCAACGACTTCTGGGACCACATCGACTTCATCGTCCGGGAGGCCGAGAAGCGGGGTATGTATGTGGGTTTCCTGCCCCTGTGGGGTAATTCTTTCGTTTCCAATAAGAAATCCTACACAAACGGCATTGCGCGGGCATACGGGGAGTTCGTGGGCAGACGCTACCAGGGGGCGCCCAACATATTTTGGGTTCTGGGCGGTGACTGCGTGCCCTTTGCGGATAGAATCGCTGATGGCGCCGATCAACGCCCCGTTTACCGCGCCATGGCCGAAGGCATTGTGAAAGGCGTGACGGGCGAATCGCCGGCCTGGAATCAAGCGCACGCTGCCTGGGACAAGGTCTTGATGACCTTTCACCATTCGCCGACTGGAAAAGCAGAACAGGCGTTGTGGTGGGGCCAGGACGCGTGGCACGACTTCTACATGTTCCAGAGCGCCCACGGAAGCTATGACCTGCGCAGCGATCAAAGCTTCGTCGCGCCGCTCTACAATGCTTCCGCCAGGAAACCCGTCCTGGACGGCGAGCCCTGTTACGAGCACCACGGCCTACGGCAGTACAACATGACCGGCCCAATTTTTGACGACTACGACATGCGCCAGCGGGCTTACTTCTCCACCCTGGCCGGTTCCATGGGGCATGTGTACGGCAATGCCAATGTCTGGCATTTTGAAGACCCCAATGACAACCTGCAGGGCAAGTGGACCATCAAAATCGTGCACTGGAAACAGGACATGGACAGCAAGGGTGCCTTTCACATGACCCACGTGAAAAACCTGTGGGAGTCCCGCTCCCTGGCCGGGAGGATGCCCGCCAAAGATATCCTAGCCAAGCCCCTCAGCGGTGCCCGCCAGCTGGTGGCCATGAAGGGCAAGGGCTATGCCATGGTCTACGCCCCCTTTGGCGACAATATCGCCGTCAAGCTGGGCAGCCTGGGATTCAAGGAAAAGAAATGCTGGTGGTACAATCCCCGGGACGGCAAGGCCGAGTTGATAAAGACGACTGCATCCAACGGCAACGAGACCTTCAACCCGCCCGGTGATGCGGTCCGCAAGAATGACTGGCTGCTGGTAATTGACGATGTCGCCAAGGGATGGGGAGCGCCGGGAACAGTGTCAGACCTTTAACGCGTGATTCTCCAGCCAATCGTGGATGGCCGCTTCGATGCCGATATCTCGGCCTCTTTCACCGCTCCGGTACCACTTGTTTTCCAAGATCGACAGACGCTCTTCCAGAAACGCAGCCCAGTGATCCGCCAGCGCTTCGACCGGCGCTGCGGCAGTGGCGTGGTCGAGAGGCTGCTTCAACCGAACCGCCACTCGTAGTCGGCCAGCTCGGGAATCCGAGCCCGTGACGCTCCGCTGGGATGTCCGTGGCCTAGACAAGGATGTCTGCCTCCAGCATTTTCAGGTCACGGAAACCCGGCTCCAATCCCCGGATTATCATATGCGACCGGGTCGTATCACAATCGTATCCCCGTCCCAGGTAAGCTTCAGGGATACCTTGCCGGCGTACAGCATCACCGTGTATACCTCTGTCGCTCATGATACTCCCAACGAAGCAACAAGAAAGGAACAGACATGAATTCTCTAACTAACTTATGCAACAAAAACATATGGCACAGTCTGCTGATATGCCTCAGCATCGCAATGGTCTCCCAACCAGTTTTGGGACAGATAAGCATCAAGGACCGCTACTGGCAGTACCAGGGAGAACCTGTACTGTTCATCAGCGGTTCGGGCCACGGGCATAATCCGTTTATCGATCACCAGATGACGACAACAAAGGACGGCAGGGATGTCAGTACTGAAGCGGAGGTAATCGCCCACATGGATGAAATGGTAGGAGTCGGCGGAAATTACCTTCGCTGCGTCCTGAATCCGGGTATGGCTCATGGTATCCAGGGATTTCGCTTCTGCGCGAAATCGGGCGACAAGGATGATTTGAATACCATGACGGGAGCCTTCTGGTCGCGTCTGGAATTGTTCATTTCCGAAGCTGAGAAACGCAATGTTGTCGTGCAGCTTGAAATATGGGACCGCTTTGATCTCATCGACGGCAGTTGGCAGTCATGGCCCGTCAGCCCCTTTAATCCGAAAAACAACAGGAACTATACGTCGGCACAGTCCGGTTTGAATACCTCATACAAATCGTTTAAGCAGCATCCCTTTCTGAAGGGCGTGCCGGGCCATCCGGATTACGAATCCGCATCCGCCTCCAGGAAAGCTCAATACGACGTAGTCCGCGGTTTTCAGGAAAAGTTCATCGACAAGCTGATATCCATAAGCTTCAAATATGACAACGTACTGTATTGTATGAACAACGAAACCCACGAACACCCGGCCTGGGGCAAGTACTGGATTAAATACATTCGAAATAAGGCTGACAGCCGGGGCAAAAAAATCCTGCTCACAGATATGTTCCTGAGCATAAACGCGGACAAAGTCAGGAACATCTATAACAGCGATACATACGATTATGTCGATATATCGCAAGTAAATGGAAACGCACCCGGAGAAATCCATTGGAGCCGGGTGAAAGGTATGATCGATGCCGCCGGGGAGGTGAATAAACTCCTGCATATGACGAAAATGTACGGAGCAGACACGGCTCCGGGTAAATGGGAAGGAAATACCGACAACGTCATTGGAGAAATGTGGCGCGGTCTGATTGCAGGCGTGGCATGCGCCAGGTTTCACCGTCCACCCTGGGGGCTGGGCCTTACACCCCAGGCGAAATCCTGCATTTCTGCCGTCCGTAAGATCGAGAGCAAGGTGAAATTCTGGGACGTTGAACCGCGCCTGGATTTGTTGAAGAACGGGGAAACGGACGAAGCCTACTTGGCCGCCAAACCCGGCCAAGCCTACATCCTTTATTTCACCGCCAGCGGCAACGGCTCTGTGGGACTTGACCTGACTGACCATGCCAATAAAGATTTTCATCTTAGCTGGGTTGATATTGCCAGCGGCGAATGGGGGGCAACCGCAACAGTATCCGGAGGCAGTACGGTCACCATCAACAGGCCGGGTTCCGGCCACTGGGCCGCAGCCATTTTCCGCTAAGGCGAGCCTGCAGGCATACAACAAACAGGTCGTTCAAATTAGATTTGCAAGGAAATAGAGATGAAGAATGCGATTTTATTCTGCTCCTGAGAAAAATCGTATGATATATCCGATGAATACCTGATGGGGACATGGGGAGCGAGCAGTTCTTTGTTAATCGTCGGAAGGGTGTTGATATCTTCGATCAGGCAACGGCAGTCGTTTTTAATGATCGTACCGTCCTTCAAACGGAACCAGAGATTTTGAAATGAATAATCCAGTTTAAACAGTGTACCAATAATGTCAGAATAATTTATTTTCGATTTTGATATGGAGAATATCAGATGAGACATTTCGGAGATACGGCCTTGATGAGAACAGGATTGCATAATAACCGGGGTGCTCACCTACTGTTGACCCTCATGTGTATCGTCATGCTGCTCTCGTGTGTATCGTCTGCAATCGCGGTCAAACCGCGCGTGATTATTGCGACCGATCCCATCGAACTCGACAAAAACTATCGGTATGTGGACGAGGACATTCATCCTGATGATCCGGAAACGGGTGATCCGGATGATCTGCAGTCGCTGGTGCGATTTCTGGTCTATGCCAACGAGTTTCGAATCGAAGGGATCATCGCCTC
>CAZWME010000540.1:0-4280 GCA_964634515.1 uncultured Pirellulales bacterium
CGTATCCAACCTGTACATCCTCTCTGCTGAAATGTTCCAAAGCCGCGTCGACCACTTCATTTTTTATCGCAAAAATACCTACCTTGATTTCAGGACTGTCTGGCTCAGTCATCAACTGCCAGTCCCACTGCACATCGTTAATACCAAAGGGAATCTGCTGGACCGCCTCAAACTTAACCATCTCAGGAATTCGTTTCTCCTCAACAGGCGGCAGGTTCACAAAACGTGCAAAACTATTCTGACTCGGGACAGAAATAATAATCTCTTCCATGCTCAAATCATACTTATTGACAAACTTGCGTAAACTCAATGCAACAAGCTCTTCTCTCTCAGCGTCAGTGACACCATCACCGCTGAGAATCTTTCCGTGCCTGATATTGTCGAAGCCTATAACTTCAACAACACCCCGCTCTGTACTCAAGCTCAATGCTTTGAGGGAATTGTTTCCTATATCTATCGCCCAAACCACATCGGTTTCTGCCGCCATAACAAACCTCCTGCTTGGTTTTCGATTGCTCTTGTAAATACGTCTCAACAAATATACATTATATCATAATTTAAGATGTCAAAAACACTAATTCGTTACAGTAATTTTTTAAATTATGAAGACTTTTTCCATAAATACTCTCGGTTGCAAAGTCAATCAATACGAAACACAGCAGATTCACGAACTTCTGGAACAACTCGGACTTCATAATTGCAAACCACCCAAAAAACCCGATCTTGTTATCATCAATACCTGCTGTGTAACTCACATCGCCTCAGCCAAGAGCCGGCAATACATTCGAAAAGCCCAAAAGCTAAGTCCTGGCGCTACTGTAGTTGTTTGCGGCTGTCTGCCAACCGTACAAATCAACGAATTAAACAATATCAGCAAAGATGTTCATCTCATCCGGGATCGAAAAAAACTTGCTGAAACTCTAAACCAAATAGTCCGCGGCAACGCTGCCGCTTCATGCTTCAAAAGCCCTCAATCCTGTTCGAACATTAATACTATAATTAAAGCAGAAAACGGCTTAAAAATCAAGTTTAAAAAAGAATTGCATAATCATTTGAAGCTTCCACCATTAACTTCCTTTAAGGGCCACACCAGAGCTTTTCTAAAAGTTCAGGATGGCTGCGATGGATACTGCACCTATTGTATTGTACCCAAAACGCGTCCTTTTGTTCATAATAAACCGGTCACAGCAGTTATTCGCGAGGCAAAATCACTTGTAAAAGCCGGACATAGGGAAATCGTTGTAACTGGCGTATTCCTCGGTGCTTACGGCCAGAAGAGCGTTAGAAGAAAAAAATGGCCAACCGGGCAAAATGACAATCTGGCTATTTTACTCGATAAAATGGCGAAAATACCCCATCTTGCAAGGATAAGATTAAGCTCTCTGGAGCCTGCGGATGTAACGCCGCAATTACTCGACACTTTCAGCAAACACACTAACATTATGCCACATCTGCACTTGTCGCTGCAGTCCGGTTCGGACGCTGTACTCAAAAAGATGTGCCGACAATATAACTCCGAGATATACAGGGAAAAAGTTGAGTCAGCAAAGCTAAAGCTCGACAGGCCAGCGATAACGACCGATATTATCGTTGGTTTTCCGGGCGAAACCGATGCTGATTTTGAGCAAACTATTCAAATGGCTCAAGATGTAGGCTTTTCGAAAATGCATGTTTTCAGCTTTTCGCCACGTAAAGGTACTTCCGCAGCAACAATGCAGGGCAGAATTAATATTAAGACTATAAAGGAACGTTCAAAAATATTACACCGCTTAAATATTGAGCTTAGCCAGAAATTCCAGCGACAGTTTATCGGTCAAACCGCTGAAATCCTGCTGGAAAATGATGATGGGCAGATTTACGGCCGAAGCGAGAGATATTTTATGGTGTATCTGGAAAAAACACGGAAAAAGTTGAAGAAAAATGACCTTATAAGGGCAAATCTGGTGAGTTATGGCGAACACGGAATGTGTGGGAATGTATTGTAAGAACAAGTAGAATGTTTTTATATATTTTTCATAAATATTCGAGAGAAGCTCCTTTTTTATTGTCTTTTGGTTCGGCAATCGGCGGATTTAGGATATCGATTATTTTGAGTTAGACTGCCCCGGCGTTAAATGTTAAATTTACAGCAGGTTCATACAATAATTCACAAAAACAGTAACTCAAAGTCCCTCTACAAGTACAGTTTTTACTTGACGGGAACGTGGATAATTTGGTATAAATAGAATCGGCAGAGTTTATTTCTATGTCTATAGATATCAACGGATTACCGTCCCATGTGGGCTGAAAAAAGTTTATTCTTCGGAAAAGAGGAGGTGTGATTACACAAGTCCGGAAGTTATTTCTGAAAAATAACTTTGCTTTTAAGATTTGATTTTTCACACTCCAACCAACAATTGACATTTAGAGACCAACAAATGTTTTGGCGTGTGGCCAAAGCATATTCGTTGTTATAGTAATTTTTTTACAGGAGCAAGTATTATGAGAAGTCGAATAATCTGGTTGACAGCAGTTTTGTTGATAGGATTTATGGGGCTCAACACGAGTCAGGCACAGGAAAATATGCTGATTAATGGTGGTTTTGAGGACGGTACCAATGATCCGTTTACTCAATACGGTGGAGCTACCCTGGAAGTGGTGCAAAAATTAGATGGCGCAGCAGTTTCCGAAAAACCGATTGAGGGAGATTCTGCTCTGCATATTACGGTACCTAATGCAGGCGCTAATTTCTGGGATTTCGGTCTGCAATACGGAGGATTTGTTTTTGAAGCAGGCAAGCATTACACTCTTTCGGCCTTTCTCAAAAGTAAGGAAGGTGACCTGCAGATCAATTTTAAGCCGGAACTGGGAGAAGATCCATGGACGGGATATGGTTCACAAGCATTCACTATGACTGAAGAATGGACAGAATTCAGTGTAACAACTCCGGTTTTTACTGAGGATGTAACTCCCGCGACCCTTACATGGCATATAGGTTATACGCCTGGTGACTTCTGGATTGACAGCGTAAGATGGTACGAAGGCGACTATGTCCCACCTGTTTTCAACAGTTTTAAGGCCACTAATCCCGACCCGGAAGATGGCGCATTACATGCGGACACATGGGCAAGCCTATCGTGGGACCCGGGCATCTCGGCAGTAACGCATGATGTTTATTTTGGCGACAATTTCGACGATGTGAACAACGGCGCCGAGAGTGTTTTCCAGGGCAATCAGGCCGCGGATTTTTATATAGTCGGCTTCCCCGGTTTTGCTTATCCGGACGGCCTTACAAATGGAACGACATACTACTGGCGGGTTGACGAGATCAATGAAAATGATCCAAACAGTCCATGGAGAGGCGACCTCTGGAGCTTTCTGGTGCCACCCAAGAGTGCCTATAATCCAGAACCGGCTGACGGAGCTAAATTTATAGACCCGAATGATTTAGTACTTACATGGGATCCCGGCTTCGAATCAAAATTACACCAGGTGTACTTCGGGGATAATTTTGCAGATGTCGATGCCGGTACAGGCGGCACCGCAAAAGGCCCCGTAGGTGATACGGACTTCACCCCCGGAACCCTTGAATTAGATAAGACCTACTATTGGCGTGTTGACGAATTCGACGGCCTCGAAACACATAAAGGTAACATATGGACCTTTACAATCACAAAGACCGGCGGTGGCGTGCGGGCAGATTATTTTACAGGTATGAATTTCTCGAACCTGGTCCTGAATCGTGTTGATCCTCAAATTGACTTTAACTGGGGCGACCCGGGTGGGCCGGACCCGTCGGTTGGCGATGATAACTTCTCGGTCAGATGGAGCGGCCAGGTAGAGGCGGTTTTCACAGAGACCTATACATTCTATGCCAGAACCGATGATGGCGTACGCTTGTGGGTTGATGGTTTGCCGCTTGTTGACAATTGGGCTGACCGTTCAGCAACCGAGAACAAAGGAACGATAGACCTTGTTGCAGGACAGTTCTACAGTGTTATAATGGAATATTATGAAAATACCGGCGGTGCAGTGGCAGAGCTGCGCTGGTCGAGTCCACACACTCCAAAGCAAATCATTCTGCAGGCGGCACTATCGCTGCCGATAAAGGCCAGCAGTGCGAATCCGAGGACCGGCTCTGTTGATGTAAAACAAACAACTATTCTTACATGGGGCCCCGGAGACTTTGCCGAATCGCATGATGTCTATTTCGGCACGGATGAAGAAGCTGTGCGCAACGCCGATACAAGCTCGCCCGAGTATAAAGGCACAAGGGCCCTTGGCTTAGAAAGTTATGACCC
>CAZWME010000541.1:0-4279 GCA_964634515.1 uncultured Pirellulales bacterium
AGACAGGTTTGTTGACAGGTCGAATCATCTATCGTTTTGCCGGCAGGAGTTTCTCACACGCAAAGGAAGTATTAGCGCCATGTGAAATCAATGCAAAGATAGATATACTTGAGGATGTTACGATTGTCTCGGCCACCGGCTCGCGCCAAGTGGTTCCTATAGCCCGCTACGTCTTGGAAGTAAAAAGGCCTACGGAAAAAGGCCTACGAGTTAATGCGATCATATGTAATAATAATTCTAAACTCAAAGAAGAATTTGGGGATAAAATAAACGTCTTCGCATATCCAGCGATAAAAGAACCCCTGACGGTCAACACATCAACTTACGGGACTATGATTCGAGCAGCAACGGATGAAAACGTATCAGAAATAAGGAGAGTGGTTGAATCACTGAAAGAGCCCAAAGGCGGTTATGGCCGATTCAAGGCTTTCACAGTTATATTCACAGACCGCATGCCCGAGGTTGCAGAGATGGTTGGTTGGAAATTGGGGGGTGAAAAAATAGGAAGATGTATAGGTACGATGTCCACGCATCTAACGAATTTTATGCACGGGGCTGCGATTACCGACGCTGATGGAGAACTTTATATTGCCGTGGGATTAACCAAAGAAGAGAAAAAGGTCTTTGGACAAGTGTTGGAGCCTGTTCCCGAAGAAAGGAAGCATTATATTGATGTCCCAAGTGACTTTGGTTTTCTGGGCTTCATGATGGTGGGATATTCGGTGGTTGGCCAGATTCAAAAAAATTATTCTGGTTTCCAGAATAATATCCTAGATTATGAGCAAAGAGTTAAGAAATGGGATTGGCTACCACCCCTAATGCCTTAAAAGTAGGCAAAGACCATCTTTCACGATTAACTTCATTATCAACGGCACGGTACCCTGGACAAGCTCTTCCAGCTTTTGACTCTTCTTCATAAAAAGTTAGACCTGCATTCGTGCATCGCTTCGTTCACACGCGCATCATCGAAATTGATGTCCCTTGAAGGCTTTTTCTTTATCGACCCAGCCGCCGGGGATGTTCTCGGTGTGGGCCTGCCTGGCGAAGACTTTCATCTTCGCTAAAATGTCAGGGTGTTCATCGGCAATATTGTTCTGCTCTGAAATATCTTTGCTTAGGTCATACAATTCAAACGGTTTATTTTTGGCCGGCGAAATGGCTTTCCAGTCACCCATTCGCACGGCTGTCTGTTTTCCGTATTCCCAGTAAAGATATTGATGGTTTTTTTGCCTGCGGCCGGCAGCTCGCTCGCCCAAGAGTGTCGGAGTAATTGATATTCCATCAATTTTATCCGGAGGTTTAACTTCCGCAAGTTCTGCCAACGTTGGCAAAACATCTGGGAAATACCACAAATGGTCGCTGACAACGCCGGCTTTAATCCTGCCGGGCCAACGCACAATCATCGGGATTCGCAGACCTCCTTCATATAAATTGCCCTTTTGTCCCCGGAAATGCCCGTTGGAATCGAAGAAGTGGTTGAAATAGCGTGCGCCGCCATTGTCCCCGCAGACGAATACAATCGTGTTATCGTCAATATCGAGTTCTTTGAGCAATGCGAAAATCTGTCCGATTTCGCGGTCAACCATAGATACCATAGCGGCATATACCTTTGCATCCTCAGGTCTTCTTTGTCTCGTTGTATTCCATGATTTGTCTTTGAATTTAAGCCAATCGGGGTCATCCTCGGGTATTCCCCAGCGTCCGTGCGGCGGAGTCCATGCACAATAGCAGAAGAAAGGCCTGTCCTTATTTTCCCGAATGAACTTAATGGACTCGTCAAATATCAGATATTGCGAGAATTGTTTTCCTGTATAGAAGTCACCGGTGTTACCTTCAAGAGGTACTTTTTCGCCGCTTCGTATAAGGTAGTTAGGGAAAAATGAGTGGGCGTGGACCTGGTCATAGTAGCCAAAGAAAATATCAAAGCCGTGTTTTTCAGGGACGCCGGTAGTTCCCCGGTCGCCGCAGCCCCACTTGCCGAATCCGCCGGTGGCATAGCCGGCTTTTTTGAGGACCTCGGCAACAGTAATATCCTCGGCTCGCAGCGGCACGCCGCCGGGATTGGTTCGTACGGTCGTATGTCCTGTATGCTGGCCTGTCATCAATACGCTGCGGGTCGGCGCACATACAGGGGCGCCTGCCAAAGCCTGGGTGAAACGCATACCTTCGGTTGCCATCCGGTCGATGTTTGGTGTTTTGAGATATTTATTGCCCATGCAAGACAGCTCAAAATAGCCAAGCTCGTCCAGCATTATATATACAATATTAGGCTTTTTGTTTTTTACGGAATGCTGTTGTGTCTGGGCGCATCGCGGCATTGCCAGTGCTGCTGCACCGAGACCCGCAACCTTCAAAAAATCACGACGTTTCATAGGATATTCCTTTACAAAAAAAGCAGTCAAAAATAAGCATTTTTGAGAAACGATTAATCTTCACTTTTTTCTATTGCGGCCGGTGCTGCGAAAAACTTTTTCAAACGTTCTGTGTTAAACTTAAGCTCTCGTTCATAGGTATAAATGCCGTTTACTTCCTGCTCTACGTCGGTAAGCTGGGTATAGCAATAGCCGGCAATGTTGGGGTGGTCGGTAAGAATGAGGGTCAGCTTGCCAATCAGCTCTTCGACCTCCTCAGCGCTTTTGCCAAATCCCCACTTGTTTCTGTTGTTACCGGCTGGCGCCTTGGCAGCATGCTCTTTGGTCCAGAAGGTTCCGCCGTATTCATCCACCGAGTATGGCTGTCCCAGGTAAGGAACGGATATCTCGGGGAAGCGAATAAAGACATTCTTTCCATCGGGAGCGACCGAAGCATAGCGCTGCCGGAACGTCTCAGGATTCTGGTCGTAGTCGTGTACGGTGAAGATGTCCGTCTCAACGTGAACATATCCACTGGCATCGTTGATTGGACGCGTAGGGTCTAAAGCACGGGTCAGGTCAACCGTTTCTTTAACGGCACGGCGATGAACCTCCCAACGTGACCTTGCGGCTCCGGCTGTTTCATTGAAAGGTGTCCATGCTACAATTGAAGGATGGTTTAAGTCGCGCATAACCACCTCTCGCCATTCTCTCTGATGGTTGTGGACTCCCTGTGGATTTGCGAAGGAATGGGAGCCGCCCCAGTCGCAGAATTCGCCCCAGGTTATATATCCGAGACGGTCGGCCCAGTAATGGAATCGTTCCTCGAAGACCTTCTGATGAAGACGCGCACCATTAAAGCCCACAGCCAATGAAAGCTCAATATCGGCCTTTAAGGCCTTGTCGCTGGGCGCGGTCCAGATGCCGTCGGGATAAAAACCCTGGTCGAGAACATGCCGTAAGAAGATGGGCTTGTTGTTGAGATAAAACTTGTTTCCTTCAATGTGGAATTTGCGAAGGCCGGCATAGCTGTTTACTGTGTCCACCACAATACGTTTGCCTTGGAGAAGCTCGAAGCGGAGTTTATAAAGATACGGATCGTCCGGACCCCATGGGCGTGGCTTTTTTAGCTTAAGAATCTGACCAATGCCGCAGGCCGATTGTGAGTGAACGGAGGTAAGCTTTTTGCCAGTGGCGGAAAAGAGAGTGGCTTGAAACTCCATGCCTCGGCGGTAGTTATTAATAACCGGAGTCAGGACGAAGCGGCGGTTGTCGAGGTCGGGGACAATACGAACGGATTCAATAAAACTTTGTGGCCGGGCCTCCAGCCAAACAGTCTGCCATATCCCGGTAGTTCGCGTATAGACGACACCATGCGATTCGAGTCTTCTGCTTTGCTTGCCTGCTGGCTGGACGTCGGAGCGTACATCATCAAGGGCGCAGACGAAAAGGTCGTTTTCGCCATTGCCCAGCGCATCGGTAATCTCAAAGCAAAATGATGAGCTTCCGCCATAGTGGCGACCAACACCGGTTCCGTTGACCCATGCACGACAGTCATAATCGACAGCACCAAAGTGTAAAAATACTCGCATGCCTGCCCATTTTTTCGGAACAGTAAATTTTCGGTGGTAACAAACTTCGTTCATAAAGTTTTTATGTCCGATGCCCGATAGTTTGCTCTCCGGGCAGAAAGGAACAATGATTTTTTTGTCCAGCCTTGTAGCGTCCTTCGGCCAGTCTTTCTCATTGCCGGAGAAGCCCAGGTCAAAGCCAAAATTCCATTGGCCGTTTAGATTCAGCCATGTTTGACGGTGGAATTGTGGTTTTGGATGTTCGGGTCGGGGGATTTGGTTCTGTGTTTGAGCTGCGACGTTCGACGCAGAAACTGTGAGAAGTATTAACAAAATTGGCATAAAGCGGGATATTTT
>CAZWME010000542.1:0-4278 GCA_964634515.1 uncultured Pirellulales bacterium
CCGACATCATTAGCGGATAAGCTATAGCGGATTTGACTTTATTCGTAAGATGTACACGTTTTTCCAGCATTTCCGCCAATCTCAGAAAAACATCTTCGAGGGTTCCGCTTGTTTCCCCAGCAGCGACCATATTCACGAACACGTTTGAAAAAACTTCCGGATGCCTGCCAAGCGCGGCCGAAAGTGAGCTTCCCGTATTCACACGATTGCAGACTTCTTTCATAACCAGCGCCAGAGGATTTTCCCGGCTTCCCAAACACATCACTTTGCGTTCGGAACTCCCCTGCAACTGTTCGACTAATGCCGATAAAGCAGGCACAAGCGGCATACCGGCACGCAATAGCGTCGCCAACTGTCGCGCTATCCTGCAAATGTCCCTGGTTCTGGTCCTTCTGAAAATGTCCTTACTGTATGTATTTGCATTTGCATCAATACAACTATTATTGCGGGTCTCCATGCATGACATATGGTCGTCGGTTTCCCTGGGTTCCATCTGAGATGACGGAACGGACTTTTCAACCTGTAAATTGTATTCAGCCACCGACATGCTCACCCACCTTTAAACTTGCCTGTCCTATGGACTCCTTACGGAGAACACTGTCTTGTGTAACCCTGCAAACCTCTTCAAGTGTAGTTTCACCGGCCAGCGCTTTGCGTAATCCATCCTCCCGCAAAGTACTCATACCTTTTTCAACAGCCACCTGCTTGATAACATGTGAACCGGCCCGTTTAGTCGTCAGCTCCTTGATATCATCATCAATGACCAGCATCTCAAGAATCCCTGTCCTGCCCATGTAGCCGGTTTGAACACAGCTCTCGCACCCGGTCCCCTTATAGAACTGCCCACGGATCAATGAAGCCTTCTCTTTCTCGCTCCAAAGTGAAATCATTTGCTCCTGCGGTCCGTAAGGGGTTTTACAGTGCGGGCATATAACTCGGATAAGACGTTGCGCCATAGCGGCAATAACCGATGATGAAATCAAGTAAGGTTCGATACCCATATCAATCAATCGAGTTATGGCCGAGGCCGAATCGTTCGTATGCAAAGTACTTAAAACCAAATGACCGGTAAGAGAGGCCTGAATCGCAATCTCTGCAGTTTCAAGGTCACGAATTTCTCCTATCATAATCACGTCCGGGTCCTGCCTGAGAATATGGCGGAAACAACTGGCAAAAGTAAGGCCTATCTTTGGCTTTACCTGCATTTGCCCAATCCCGGGAAGTTGATACTCAATCGGGTCTTCGACAGTAAGAATGTTTCGCTCTTCACAATTAAGCTCGTTGAGAGCAGCATAGAGAGTCGTTGTTTTGCCACTACCTGTAGGACCAGTGAGTAAAATTATACCGTGCGGAAGGTTAATCAAATTTCTAAAATGCTTAAGCATCTCGGGGCTGAATCCTACCTGCTCCAAACCCAACTGGCCGCGGCTCTTATCGAGCAACCTGAGCATCACACGTTCGCCGCCCAACGTCGGGATGACGGAAACTCGAATATCCACAAGGTCACGGCCTATTTTAATCCGGCTCTGGCCATCCTGCGGCAGTCTTCGCTCGGCAATATTAAGATTAGCCATGATTTTTAACCGTGACAGAAGCGCCGCAATCTGCTGTGCCGGCAAAGTAAACACATCGCGCAGCACCCCATCAATCCTGAAACGCACACGAGCTTCATTCTCGTAAGGCTCAATGTGAATATCGCTGGCTCTGCGGTGTACAGCCTGGAAGAGGATGTTATTGACCAGTTTTACAATCGGCGCTTTGTTGGCAATATTCAGCAGGTCTTCAGCATGGGTTTGAATGCCGGTCTCACCAGAGTCACTGCCCTGGCTCACCAAAGCCTGCACATCGGAGTTATTGTTATCACTACCGGCAGATGTATTTTGATGATAGTAACAACGACTTATAGCCTTCTCTATCTCAGAAGCGGGACATGTAATTCGACTGCATTGCTGCCCCGGCTCCCAAAGCCCCTTTATCGCCTCCTGTGTTCCGGCTAAGATGCTCAAAATAGCATCATACGCTTCTACATTAAGCGCATCGGCCAGAGCAATTGCCACCCGGCCGCCTTCCAAAATGACCGGAATAGCACATTGGCTCTTAAGAAACTCAAGCGGCAGTTTCCTCACAAGCTCCGGATTCAGCTGCTCCGGAGAAATAGTTTCCAAATACTCACCGCTCTCTGGGTCTGTCTTGCTGTCTTTTACTAAATGAGACCCTTCCCCTATACACTTTTGCCCGTTTGGGGTTTCATTGTGCTTTTGGCTTACGACTTGTCCTTGTTGCTCTTTATCCACCAATTGACCTCCTCGAAGCCAGTAACAAACACTAAATCATTAGTCCTGCTCGTTATTTTGCTCGAAATCTTCCAATGCCGAGCTAATTTCCTTATTCTTATCCCTGGTTATCTGCTCCAAATCCTCCTGGCTACCCGCAATATGAGGTGTTATAAAAAACAGCAAATTTGTTTTTTGAAGCTGGTCTTTCCGGAATTTGAACAGACCACCAACCAAAGGAATATCACCAATCAAAGGCACCTTCTTTTCGATAGTAATTTTATCATCTCGAATAAGTCCGCCAATCACCACTGTTGAGCCGCTGTTCATAGAGACGATTGTCTCAGCCTCTCGTTTAGCCGTCGTAGGAGTATCTACGGAAACGGTGGTAACATCTTCGATAAGTTTGGTGAACTCGCTTTTAATTTCAAGCCTTATAAGCCCACCCTGGCTGATGTGGGGAGTTATCTCCATAGTAATACCAACATCTTTGTATTCGTATGTTTTTATTACCGTAGGTGTAAGCGGGTCCCCTTCGGTAATTTTCGATTGCATAACAAAAGCCCTGCTTTCACCGACGATTATCTTGGCCTTATTGTGGTTGGAGGTCAGGATATGCGGTGTCGAAAGAATATTAACTCCGGACTGCTTTTCCAAAGCGTGCAGCATGCTTCCAATTCTTACACCAGTGCCGCTTCCTCTCCACAATCCAACCGCCAGCCCTTCAAGAGACCCACTGGCAAAATCCACACGAGGTCCAAAATTCGTTGCTGCGAAACCTCTGGCACTGCCGTCCACCGACTGGTCAAGCGTGGCCCAGTCAACACCTATTTTCCTTAAGCCGTCCTCACCGACTTCCATAATGAGCATCTCAACGAAAACCTGCTCGCGGAAAATATCGAGCTTATCGATAATTTCGGCGAGAACCTCGAAGTCCTGCGCTGAAGCGGCAATGATTAACGCATTCGTACCTTCATCAGCAGTAACATGAACCTGTTGGGAGGCTTCGAGCGCACCGGCGATTTGTAAATTTGACAGTGCCGCCGTCAGGGATTTTGCAACTTCTACGGCCTGACCGTTCTTAAGGTAAACCACGTGAACATTATTCGTACCCACAGGCCGTTGAATATCAAGCTGACTTATCAGCCCGTCAATCGTCTCAGTGTCCTGGGCATTGGCAACAATGATAAGGGAATTCGTTCTTATATCAGGAAGAATTTTTATATCCGTCTCAATCTGCGGAGCATTTCGGCTTCGCCCGGCCTGTGAAGAAGCAGATTTGTGTTTTTCCATTATCCGGGTTATTTGCTCACTGAGGACTTGTGCCGAAGCATATTCCAGGCCGAACACTGCAACTTGCTCTTGAGAGCCTGTTACATCAAGTTTTTGAATAATGGTTGCAATATGATGTATATTCGAGCTGGTATCCGTAATAACAATCGAATTCGTTCTGGTATATATCGCCATCTGTGAGCCTGTAGCCAAAAGCGGCTGAACGATTTGACTGACCTCTGTCGCATCCGCATAGCTCAACGGTATAATCTGGGTAATAATAGAATCGGTTTTAGGTATGTCTGCAGGGTTACCGCCTACGCGAACCTGCAGGTTGCGTTTTGCAGCATCTGCCCTTGGAACTATCTTGACAAGATTTTCGGCAGGTACAGCGGCATATCCCCGCACCTCCAAAATCGATTCCAAAACATCATATAGCTCACCCAGACGTATTTTAGTAGGTGACATCATGGTAACAGTACCTCGGACATTATCATCCACCATAAAATTAATACCGGTGATATCTCCGATAGTCTTGATAACTGTTCGAATATCAACCTGTTCGAAGTTCACGGATATAAGCTCATCGGCCATACCGGGTTTATCAAGTACCGGCATATTCACCATGTGTGGTCGCTCTTGTGAAAACAACTGCTCAGAAGCTATATCCGGCCCGTTGTTTTGAGCCAGGTGTTCTCCGAAGGAATAAACCTGTGTCTTTACTGCCGGCGGA
>CAZWME010000543.1:0-4268 GCA_964634515.1 uncultured Pirellulales bacterium
CACTTCAGTTGATAGCAGTTTTAATGCTGAGTTGACAATACGCAACTGCACTTTTGCCGACAATATCTCACGAGAAGCAATCGACTTTCACGGAGACATTCTCAGGCTGTACAACTGTGAATTCAGGAACAATATTGGGGGCGGTGTCAGTACAACTGGGCACGCAGAATTTATCGCAGAGGACTGCACTTTTACAGGTAATGTCGGCATGTCGATAGACCACAAGAGAGGGCGCATGGTCGTATCGAATTGTGTGTTCGCAGGTAACACGGGTGGTTTTTTTAGTAATGGAATCAAATCAGGGAGTCCTTACACAACCATACGAAACTGCACTTTCAGCGGAAACTTATCAGCTGAAGCAGGTAATCACGGCAGCGCTTTAAATCTCATCCGTGGCGGTAAAGTGTCAAACTGTATTATATGGGGTAACAGCCCGCCTGCAATAGACGGTTGGGAGCAGGAGATATTTCTGGACTACTGTAATGTGCAGGGGGGCTGGCCCGGAGAGGGAAATATCGACATCGATCCGAACTTTGTCGAGGTCGGCTACTGGGAGCAGAACGGTACACCGGAGGATACCAATGATGATTTCTGGGTCGATGGCGACTACCACCTGTGCTCGCAGGCAGGCCGTTGGGACCGACAAAGTCAAATGTGGGTGCAGGATGATGTAACAAGCCTATGTATCGACGCCGGGGATCCAAACGGCCCTATCGGAGTCGAGCCGTTTCCGAACGGCGGGCGAGCCAACATAGGAGCATATGGAGCAAGCGACGAAGCGAGCAAGACATTTTTCGGAGTGCCTGTTTGTGAAACGATAATAGCAGGTGATATAAACGGCGACTGTGTGGTGGATTTCGAAGACCTCATGATAATGATATCGCATTGGATGATGCGCGGTGAAGACCTTGTGAATAAGCCACCGACAGTGAGACTCATCGAGCCGCAGGATGGAGACCGAATTGCCTGGCGCGGCCCTACAACATTCCGGGCTGAGGCAAGCGATGTTGACGGCCAGGTGGACGAGGTTATGTTCCGTGTACAATATAAGAGGAACGACGGCACAAGAACTCGCGGCTTTGGAGGCAGCGAAGGATCTGATGGCTGGGAACATGAATTCACCTGGCCGGAGGATGCTGATTTTGGTACATGGACAGCCTGGGCCGAAGCCACGGACAACGAAGGTGTGGTAAGTTCCTCACCTGAAATCGTAATTACTCTGTACCGTCCTTAATAACGGGCAGTAATTCCTTTTAAGAGGTACGAAAAATGCGAGAACGGAAAAGTCGGAAAATTGTGTTTAAAATTGCAGTTTTTATGACAGTATTAAGCTTATGTTCGTCATCTATAGGGAAAATCATCTACGTTGACATTGGTGCCGTCGGAGTAAACAACGGCTCAAGCTGGACCGATGCCTATCACTATCTTCAGGATGCCCTGGCCGATGCGAATACTGCTGAAAAGCCAGTCGAAATCCTCGTCGCACAGGGTATTTACAAACCTGACCAGGGCGTGGAAACGAATTTGGGAGACCGCAGCGCGACATTTCAACTTATCAACGGTGTTGCCATTTACGGCGGATACGCCGGAGTTGCTGTGCCCGGCTCCGATATTCGTGATATCGAACTGTACGAGACCATCCTGAGTGGCGACCTTGATGGTAATGATACCGATGTAAATAATCCCCAGGATTTGCTCGGTAATCCTGACCGAGCGGACAACAGCTACCAGGTAGTAACCGGTAGCGGCACCGATGAAACAGCCATCCTTGATGGATGCACCATCACCTCCGGCAATGCATACATATTTACCAACCGAAACGGCGCTGGACTGGTCAATGAGCACGGTTCACCGCAAATTTCCAACTGCACATTCACCTATAACTCGGCACAGTATTTTGGCGGTGGGATATATAATTATTACAGCAGCCCAACAATTGTAAACTGCACTTTCATGCAGAACTCAGTAAATGACAGAGGAGGCGGGATATATAACTATTACAGCAATCCAACAATTACAAACTGCGCTTTCATGCAGAACTCAGCAAACGGCAGAGGCGGTGGGATATACAACTACCGAGGCAGTCCGGTCCTGACCAACTGCACATTCAGCAACAACTCGGGGCAGAGTGATGGCGGCGGGATACACAGCAGTCATGGTAGCCCAAGCATGACCGATTGCACATTCATCGGCAACTCGTCACGTCAGGGCGGAGGTGCATACACCGATGACAACAGTGCAACATTTATCAACTGCACTTTCACGAAGAACTTCGCAGATGACGAGGGTGGTGGTCTTTACAGTCACGATAACAAGCCAAACCTGAACAACTGCACGTTCATTGAGAACTCGGCACAATATGGCGGCGGCGGAATGTGCTGCAACAGCAGCGAACCGAACATGACTAACTGCACATTCATAGAAAACTCGGCTCATTATGGCGGCGGGTTATACAACACAAGTAGTAATCCAATCCTGACCAACTGCATATTAATTTCGAACTCGGGATTTACTTACGGCGGCGGGATGTACAATATTAGTAGTAGCCTGACACTAAACAACTGCATAATAGCCGCAAATCAGGCCTACTCTTACGGCGGCGGGATGTCCTGCAACAGCAGCGACTCGAACATAACCAACTGCACCTTCACTGAGAACTCAGCAACAAAAGGAAAAACCATAGCCTGCAATTCCCTCGGACAGAGGAGGCAGAGCGATATTATATTAACCAACTGCATCCTTTGGGACGATGGTAATGCAATATGGAACAACGACCGCTCAACTGTCACTATCTTTTATAGCAATATTAAGGGCGGTTGGTCTGGCGAAGGTAACATCGATGCTGACCCTTTGTTTGCTGATTTTGATAATGGTGATTATCATTTGAAGTCTCAGGCTGGCAGGTTGGATCCAGTCAGTGAAATCTGGATGATTGATGAAGAGACCAGCCCTTGCATTGATGCCGGCGATCCGAACAGCCCCGTATTGTTTGAGCCATTTCCCAACGGCGGCAGAATTAATATGGGTGCTTACGGCGGTACTTCAGTGGCAAGTAAGTCACCGTGATCAGCTCCAATACGAATCCTAAGAAGTGAGAACGGCACAGAAGATATCTTGTGTATTCTGGAAGGGCAGGACTATCCGAGACTTTGGTGGGAACCTTTAAATGATAATTGATGAATGATTATTGATTATTGGAGTTGAAGATTCCTCAGCTTCTCTATGCTTTGCTCGGAATGACCCCTTTCGATTTATTATTTTCTATTGATTATTGACAAATTTGTAAAGTTATGATATATTATTTTTTCAGAGAGTCATCATTTGAAAATCATCCAATTCTTTCTTCATAGGTTGTTTTCGTAAAAAAACGGTAATTATATTGCCAAATATTGGAGGCAGAGGATACGAGAATGATGGAGGTAAGAAATTCAGGAATTCTGCGGCCGTTCCCCTTGATTCAGATCGTAGTAGTCCGGCCATTTTGTTAAAATTCTTTTGTTGAAGACAATCTCAAGAGAACGAGATTGTGGTGTATGCCAAAACATGATTATTTAACCTTTTGAAGGAGTACTATTATGTCTAATCCACAAAGGGACACCTTACGGCGGAAATTGATTTGTTTAACTTCTTTTGTTTTAATGCTGAGCCTGGCCGGCAAGGGATGGTCAGATGCCTCGAACCCGAGTCCAGACGATAGTGCCATCCATGATGATACATGGCTGAACCTTAGCTGGCGGCCGGGAGAGCATGCGGTATCGCACAATATATATATCGGCGAGAATTATGACGATGTGAAAAACGGCACCGAGGATACGTTCCAGGGCAACCGGGAACCGGCGTTTTTTGTTGTCGGCTTTCCCGGATTTGCCTATCCGGATGGTCTTGTTCCAGGGACAACTTATTACTGGCGAATCGAGGAGGTCAATGATCTGCACCCGGACAGTCCATGGGAAGGTGATGTCTGGAGCTTTATGATTACACCCCGGACGGCTTATGCCCCTGAGCCCGCCGACGGGGCCAGATTTATAGATCCCAATGTGACTCTTCGGTGGCAGAAAGGATTTAATGCGAAATTGCACATGGTGTACTTCGGCGATAATTTTGAGGAGGTGAGCAACGCCTCCGGAGGAATCCCACAGGGAGTTAGAAGTTATACTACCGGCCTGCTTGAATTAAACAAAACCTACTACTGGCGGGTTGATGAGTTTGATGTTATCGCCACGCATAAAGGTGATGTCTGGAGCTTTACGGTCGGGGCGGGAGTACCA
>CAZWME010000544.1:0-4267 GCA_964634515.1 uncultured Pirellulales bacterium
TACTAAAGAAGAAATAAATTGTAGAAATAACAAGAAAAGTACAAAGCCGTAACAAAACGGTAACATTTGTTCAGCATAATTGCTGTCGTTAAAATGCTCTTTCTTTGTTTTTCTATATAATAAAGCCGTTTTTAAAGAAATAATTGTAACAAATCTACAAGTTAAGCGTTATATTTGTATAGATGAAAACTTAATCTTTTAATCGGTAATAATTTGTTTTGAAGGAAAGGTCTGAGAGTGAAGAAGTCCCGCATAATTATTATTACTGTTATCGTAACGCTGGTGATAGTTTCCGTGATCGGAATAGTTTATAAAGTCAAAACCGGCGCATCCAGTAAACCAACGATTGTTCGCATTGACAAAGCTCAGCGAGGAGAACTGATAGAGTTTGTTAGTGCTCCCGGTGAAATCGAGCCCAGAATAGATGTGGCAATAAGCGCAAAAGTTTCGGCCCGGATTACAGAGCTGCCCTACGAAGAAGGAGACAGAGTTACTAAGGGTAATCCGAACGCAAATCCACCGGTACCGGCTTCCGTGCTGGTACGCCTTGATGATAGGGACTTGCAAAGCCGGCTACTTTCGGCCGAGGCAAGTTACGCCGCCCAGAAGGCCCAGCTTGAAGTCGAAAAAGCAAGGATTTCCAGCCAGCAAGCCAGTCTTGTCGGCCTTGATGCTTCGTTAAAACAGTCTGTGCGTGATTTGGAGCGTCAAAAAGGATTACTTGAATCACAGGATATCAGCCAGTCTGTTTTCGACCAGAGTAAATTAAGATTCGATGAGCTAATGTCACAATATAACTCCACCAAGCATACGCTTAGTGCGGCGGAACTGAATTTGTTAGTAATGCAGCACAACCTCGAGGCAGCAGGTGCCGGGGTTACTCAGGCGAAGGAAGCACTGAGCTATACGACAATAACCTCCCCTATTGACGGTGTGATAACTCGTATTAACGCGGAAGTAGGCGAGGTTGTGATGTTCGGAACAATGAATAATCCGGGCACCGTAATTTTGGAAGTTGCGGACCTGTCAACAATGCTGCTTGTTGCGCAGGTAGATGAAGCCGACGTAGGCAAAATGGCACTCGGACAAAAGGCCAAAGTTTTCGTCCAGACCTTTCCGGATGAGGAATTCAAAGGGGTGGTTGATTTGATTGCTTTGAAACACAGTATATCTCCAAGCACCGCTACGAAATATTTCAGGACCGAGATATTGCTCGAAGGCGACGTGACAAAATTGTTTTCGGGGCTGACGGCGCATGTGGATATCGAGACTACCAAGCACGACAATGTTCTGAACGTACCAAGCCATGCCGTATTAGGACGGCCAATCGATAACCTGCCTTTGAAGATTCGGGAGAATAATCCGGAGGTCGATAAAGAGAAAACATTCACACCCGTAGTTTATCGCTTTATCGACGGTAAATCAGTAGTAACACCCATCAAGATAGGCCCCAGCAATCTGACACATACGGTGATACTATCCGGGATTACCGAAGACGACACGATAATAATTGGGCCGTACAAAGAACTCGAAGGTTTAAGTCACGACAAGAAGGTACGCGACGAACGTGAAGTTGAGGCAGAGAAAGAGAAGAAGAAAAAGAAGGCGGACGGCCCCAAAGCCAGAGCCAATGCAAACGATACCGGTGATACAAACAGTGTCAAAGAAAAGTGAAAAACTAATAATTCGTCTTAAGGACGTTGAGCGGATTTACAAAGTCGGCGTGGAAAGTATCCATGCGCTTGGCGGAATTAACCTGGAATTATACGAAAACGTATTTGTTGGTGTGATGGGTCCTTCCGGCTCGGGTAAGAGCACACTGATGAATGTCTTAGGTTGTCTGGACAGAGCGACTTCAGGAAGTTATGAACTGGACGGAGAAAACACTACAAAAATGAGTGACGCATCATTAGCTCGTGTTCGCAATGAGCGAATCGGGTTTGTTTTTCAATCATTTGAGCTGCTGGGACAGGTAAGCGCTCTTAGGAATGTAGAGATGCCGTTGATATACTCAAAAAACGGCTGGTGGACACGGCGCAAACGCGCTCAAAACGTCCTTGAGCGGGTTGGATTGGGAGACCGGATAAAACATAAACCCAACCAGCTTTCCGGAGGCGAGAAACAACGAGTAGCTATCGCCCGAGCGCTTGTCTGTAATCCGAGCATTCTGCTGGCCGATGAACCGACGGGCAATCTCGACAGCAAAACCAGCGACGGCATTCTGAAGCTGTTTGACCAGCTTCATCAGGAAGGTCAAACAATTATTCTGGTAACTCATGAAGATTATGTCTCACATCATGCCAAACGAATTATTCACATGAAAGACGGACACATTTGTAGTGATCTGTCGAATGACAGAGACCCGCGAAATAATGCAGTAACACAAGATAGCATACCGGAGGAGAAGTTATGAAATTCGTGATTCAAGCACCTATGGCTTTCATTCGGCTCACCTATCAGAGTGTGTATCTTGCGCTGAGTCAAATCTGGGCCAATAAGACCAGGTCGGTACTGACAACTATCGGTATTGTGATCGGTGTCGCTTCGGTAACGGCCGTAATTGCCTCCCTTACCGGTTTAAAAGCCAAAGTGCTGACCCAGGTAGAGACTTTAGGAACAAACAGCATATTTATTTCACCAAGAACTCCTAAAACAGGGCCTCTGCAACATGCTTCGTATTGGACAATCAGGTTTAAGCCTGAACATTTTGATAACCTGCTCGAACACTGCCCCTCGGTTTCACAGTTCGGTCGTCAAGCCTGGGTCGGGAACTACATCGTTAGCCACCGTGACAAGTCGGTTGAAAATGTTACTGTCCGGGGAACCGAGCCTGCCGTTCATAAAATCGACAGCCGTCCGGTTACAATCGGAAGACCACTTTCTGTTATTGATGAAATGCAGGTTAGACAGGTTTGCCTTATCGACCCCAAGCTGCGCAACGACCTTCTCCTTGACCGTGACTGTATAGGCCAGACAATTCTTATAAGTCACCACACATTTTATATTGTGGGTGTGCTCGAACCTCGCCCTGACAACGTATTTGAAGGAGGTGACCAGGAAAGATCCGAGATATTCATTCCTTTTAAGACCAGCCTCAAGATGACGCGTTATGCGGGTATATGGGCTATTGCTGAAAGCAAATCCGCTGAGGCTTCTGATGACGCCCTGGCCGAGATAAGTTTCTTCCTTCGCAAGACACGGAATATAAAGCCCGGCGAACCCGACACATTCGAGGTGATGTCACTCCAAAACGCGTTAGAGACATTTAATAAAATAGCTCTTATGGTTACGATGGTGGCAGGCGGCATCGTCGGCATTTCTCTGCTTGTCGGCGGCGTGGGTATTATGAATATTATGCTTGTTTCGGTGTCGGAGCGTACGAGGGAAATCGGGCTTCGCAAAGCAGTGGGAGCTAAAAAAACCGCAATTCTAACCCAGTTTTTGATTGAAGCGATAGTTTTGTGCTTTTTCGGGGGGCTTGTGGGAGTTGGCTTTGGCCATCTTCTGACCAAGATATTAGCCAGTATCCCAATAATTCAACTTGATTTGGCATATATTCCTTTGTGGGCAATAGGCCTTTCTTTTGCGTTCGCCGGTACGGTAGGTATCTTTTTTGGAATGTTTCCGGCGATTAAGGCAGCCAAACTCGATCCTATTGAGGCACTTAGACATGAGTAATCAAATTTCAAATTTCAAATTTAAGATTTCATACTTTCGCCGCAGCCTTGTGTTCCTGTGCACTTGTGCAGTTATGCTCTTGAGCACTATCATGACCGGCTGTGTGAAGTTTCCCGGTGATGAGGATTTTTACGAAATCACAGTTGCTCCTGAGAAACTTCGAGAGGTAGAAACTCTCGAACTTCAGAAAGCCGAAGTTGAAGAGAACGGACGTACGGATGCGAATGAACCGCCTCCTCCAGAACTTATGCTTAACCTGGAGCAATGCCGGGCCCTGACGTTAGAGAACAACCTCGAGCTTAAGGTACAGCTTATCAGTCCGGCTATTGCCGCTGAGCAGGTCGGTGAAGCAGAAGCTGTGTTTGAGTCGGCATTTACTTCAAATATGATATATACTAAAAGAGACACCCCTGCTATCTCTCGTCTTGACGAAATATCAGGCTCAAAGGTAAGTAATTTATACACAGATCTTGGTGTTCAGGTTCCGTTGCGAACCGGCGGTACTGTAAGATTCGACATGGTTGGCAACCGTACAAATACGGATGCACAACAAACGTCATTTAATCCTTACTTTGGCTCAAGTTCTTCT
>CAZWME010000545.1:0-4256 GCA_964634515.1 uncultured Pirellulales bacterium
AATCTGCTTTCCATCTATCAAATTCCTTTTGGGCCTGGCTTAGCAGGTAATGTTTCATCATATCGACCGGCTTGACACCATTAACAGTTTCGGGCAAGACCTGAAGATTTTCGTCTGCAAATATTAAAGTATTAACAAGTAAAGACAGACATACAACAACGATGCACATATTTTTCCGATTCATAATTCGTCTCCTGTTATCTAATATTGCTCGTATCACATTTATCCGCACGATAATTAAGCTTTAGTTTGCCGTTATTTCACGGGCAACTGGTATAGCGATATACTCAGTGCAGGTACTTTAAGTTTACTCGATACATCATCAATTGCCTTTTCAACAATCCGAACTTGCGGTTCTTTGCCCGGTTCATTGTAGGCCATTGGGTCTTTGTGAGCGATTAGCCACAGCCGCCCATTTCCAGTGAGCCGGGCGCCTTCCAGGTCAATCGGCAGTTCATGTTCCTGCTCGGTTGGATTAACGATGGCGATGGTCAACGCCTTGCGGTCGCCTGTCCATGCCGCTGCAACGTCAAGCGGATATGTCTCGCCGGTGACTGCGACGGGTATAGTCCCGAAATGGTTGCGGTAGAGTTTCAATACCAGCCCCGTCGTCTCGAATGCAGCTTCGGTTTTAGTGGTCTTTATACAGCCGATGACATTTACCGTCTGGGCATAATTGGCAAGGAAGATTATATCTGAATGACGAAAATATTCGTGCAGACCTTTGGCGATACCCAGACCGTCTTTATGGAAATACCTCGTACCAAGCTCACCGAACTGATGCGGGCCGTACCAGTAGTTCCATTCGGTCATGGCTATTCGGATGTCTTTTCCTTTGAGGGAATCCAGCTTTTCACGAAGCTGTTGATGGAATTCGACTTTTCGTTTGATGTTGTCGGCGATTTGCGATGTATGTTCAATCAGGCTCGGTTTTTCCTGGCAATAAAAATGCTCCGCCATAAGGTCAATATGATTCGAGCAGCTATTAAGTAAACCTTCGCTCCACGAGCCGGCATTCCCCGAAGCTATCGGGATGATGTCCGGGTCCACCTTTCGCATAATGTCCACAACCCAGTTGTGTTTCTGGACATAATGCTCCATCCTCATATGCCCGAGCTGCCAGGCACCGAACATTTCGTTTCCGATACACCAGTATCGAAGATTAAAAGGTTCCGGATCCCCGTTTTCGGCCCGCAATGCTCCCATATGTGTATTAACCGAACCGTTTGCATATTCCAGTTGAGCGGCCGCAGAATAGGCATCACCAAAACCAGTATTGACAGTCACCAGCGGTTCGGTGTTGAGCAGGCGGCAGAAACGAATGAATTCATGGAAGCCGAAGTCATTGTGCTCGACGCCGGTCCAGGCCGGATTTTTACGGGGAGGCCGGCGGTCACGTGCGCCGATTCCGTCACGCCAGTCGTAGCAGCTTACGAAGTTGCCGCCGGGCCAGCGATACATCGGGGCGTTGAGTTCTTTAAGCAGTTCCATCGTATCGGCGCGCATACCCGCGATATTGTCTGCCGGCATAAGAGAAACCGTACCTATGAAACATGCTCCCATTGATATATCAGCGACTTCTATTTTTAACCTTCCTTTCGAAGTATCTGCACCTGTAGTAAACTTAAACGGAAACCTGCCATAGTCTTTGGAAATAATAAGGATCTGTATGGATTCACTTTCATCTTTTTCATCACCCCAATAAAGCGATACGCTGACGTTTGTACTTTCTTCCTGCGGTTTGAGATAAATATAACCGACGTATTGCTTATTTTTTACAAGTCCGAGGTCAAGCTGTTCGATACCGTTGCCGGGCTGAATCAGCGGTGTGTGCTCGCCGACAAAAGAATCTTCTTTGACCATAGTAACCGAATCTGGCGAGCCGATGATTTGCCACGGTGAGGCACCTACTACCGCGAACGGATTATCTCGGGGGATGCTGCGTCTCCTTCTATATGGATTGTAATTCTCAGTAATCGGGAAATAGAACTTGCGGTCTTCGAGCATTTCCGCCCAAATGCCGCCGTAGATACACCGGCCGAGGTGCTCTATAAACTGACCGTAAATGTACTTCGATATTGGCTCGGCGCTTCTTTCCGCATCGATCTTAACTGCCGGCTTCATCGTTTTAGTTGAAAGCAGCTCAAGGCTCACATCATCAAACCACGCTTTGCCTTTGGCCAGTCCCCAACCGCCAAACAAACAATTAATCTGCACCGCAGCGTTGTCACTCGTATCAAATACAACCTCCACCTTTGTCCAGTCCTTTGTTCCGGTAACAGCCGGCGTTTGTGTGGGCTGCATGTTATGCAGATTTAAAAGAGCACCTTTACTTGATCCGGCAACCAGGTTTTCCGTCTTAATCCAGGCGGACAGCCTGTATTTCGAATGCGGCTTGACAGTTACAGTAGTAAGCCAGCCGGCGTCAGCGCCATTTTCGGAAGAAATCATAACGCTCCTGTTACCGGTTCGATAATCGGATGAGTATTTGAATTCGGCTTTACCTCCGTATGTTTGAGTTTTCCATCCGGCAGGTTGATTATCGATCGCCTCTTCGAAAGAAGCATTTCGAATTATCCCTTTGGGTGTTACGGGCTCCGACGCTGACTCATTACGTGCCAGCCAGACCGCCATTTCACCGGCGCCGCGGTGCGCCCACGCATAATAAGGAATCGCTGTGAAATCCTGCTCTTTCTTTAACAAAGTTTTACCGTCATCGGAGTAGCTCAGGCCCACGGCCTTGGCGCGAACTACATTAACACCATTAAACATATCTTTACGATATTCACTTGTTAGTTTCGCTTCATCCGGCAAAACAACATTAAGTACATGACCGTCGTTATCCGGCCATTCGGCGCAATATACGATTGGACCACGCTCCAGAGCCACCTTTCCTTTGTTGGCTGCCACATTCTTGTGAGACAATACCCGCCGCACCCGCATTGGCAGGTTTAATTCGATTACATCACCCTTCTTCCACTGGCGGTTTAGCCGCGCAAAACCTTTGTCCATATAGAAGGTAGTTGTTCTTTTACCGTTGACTTTCAAAGAAACTATATCATCGCTGTTGCTTGCATATCGATACAAATCACCCGGTACGGGCTTGTTCTGCGCCCAGCCGGGAATGCGAATGCGAACTGTAAAACTTGCTGATTTTTCAGGATTAATTGTTATCTTAACGGCACCGTCCCATGGGTATCGAGTTTGTTGTCTTATCTGCACTGTGTTTTCTTCCATCTTGACAGTGCCGGTACCTCTGGCGAACAGGTTGACATATAGATTGTCTCCTTCCTGAGCATATATGTACCCGGGAACTGAAGATACGAATCGGGTCATATTACCCGGACAGCAGGCGCAGCCGAACCAGGGACTGCGCTTATGCTGGCCCCGCGAGGCAAGAGGATTGGGATAAAAAAATGTGTTACCTTCCAGTGATACACCTGAAATCAATCCGTTGTACAAAGTCCGCTCCAGCACATCTATATACTTTGCATCTCCGTGAAACAGAAACATCCGGTGGTTCCACATAACGTTTCCGATAGCAGCACAGGTTTCACAGTAAGCCGTTTCGTTTGGCAGTTCGTAATTTTTGCCGAAGGCCTCACCGGAACCCTTCGCTCCGATACCCCCGGTAAGATATAGTTTCTTTGTAACGACGTTCTCCCATATCCGGTCTATTGCCTTAAGGTAGCTTCTGTCTCCGGTCAATGCCGCCACATCCGCCATACCGCAATACATATAAGATGCACGGACCGCGTGACCTACCGCTTCATCCTGTTCAACAACTTTCTTATGCGACTGGTTGTATGGATTTCCATCAGGGCCGCGGGTATCAAGGAAAAACTTGGCCAGTTTCAGATACTTTTCGTTACCTGTTTCCCGGTAGAGTCTGGCCAGACCCATCTCAATTATCTGGTGACCCGGTGCGGTTTCATTCTTGCCCGGACCGAAGACCGTCTCCAGAAAGTCGGCGTTTTTGATCTCGACATTCAACAGGTTACGTTTGCCGGTGGCCTGATAATGTGCTACCGCGGCCTCGTAGAGATGGCCCATGTTATACAATTCGTGACTGCCGCTGAGTTTTGACCAGCGTTTATCGCCGTACCAGTTGATTAAGTTCTTCGCCTTGTTCGTCCGGCAGGTGAAAAGATAGCCATCGTCCTCCTGAGCAGCCGCAATCTTGACTATCAATACATCGAGATATCTGTCGAGCTTCCGGTCCGGATGAACGTCTAAAGAATATGAAGCGCCTTCGA
>CAZWME010000546.1:0-3015 GCA_964634515.1 uncultured Pirellulales bacterium
AGGTAGTTCGAATCATGCGGTCCCGGCGAGGCCTCCGGGTGATACTGGACGGAAAACGCGGGTTGATCTTTGCAGCGAATCCCTTCGACCGTATTATCGTTGAGGTTCAGGTGCGTCAGTTCGACGGCTTTTTCATCCAGCGAATCCATATCAACACAGAAACCGTGGTTCTGGCTGGTTATCTCAATCTTTTTCGTTTTGAGGTTCTTAACAGGATGGTTCGCTCCCCTATGCCCGAACTTGAGCTTATAAGTTTTTGCTCCGAGAGCAAGTGCGAGAATCTGATGGCCCAGGCAAATCCCGAAGATGGGCACCTTGCCGAGAAGCCCCCTTACAGTCTCAACCGCATAGCTCACCGGGGCCGGATCGCCTGGCCCATTGCTGAAAAACACTCCATCCGGCTTTCGTGCCATGACCTCTTTGGCGGACGTATCAGCCGGAACAACGTAAACATCGCAGCCGTAAGAACGGAGCAGCCGAAGGATATTCAGCTTCATACCGAAATCGAAGGCCACAACCTTATATTTCTTCTCCGGCTTACATTCGGTATCTTTCAATACGTCGATTACACCCTTGTCCCAGTCGTAAGGTTTGTGAACGGTCACGTCTTTTACAATGTCTCTTCCGACAAGGCCGGGATACTTTTGCAATTTTTTCTTCAGACTCGTTATGCCAAATTCAGTAGAGGAGATAATGCCTCTCATTGCTCCTGCTATACGGATGTGCCTTACGAGCGCCCTGGTATCGATGCCTTCGAGCCCGACGATGTTATTGGCCTTGAGATATTCGCTCAGCGATTGAGCGCTTCGCCAGTTGCTCGGATAATCGCAGTTCTCTTTAACGATAAAACCGCGGGCGAAGCTCTTTCGCGATTCGGTGTCATCATTATTGGTCCCGTAGTTGCCGATAAGCGGATAAGTCATCGTAATTATCTGCTCGTTATACGATGGATCGGTCAGTATCTCCTGATAGCCGGTCATACTCGTATTAAAGACAACTTCTCCGCACTTCTGGCCCCTGGCGCCAAAAGAGCTGCCTTTGAATACAGTGCCGTCTTCGAGCAACAAAATAGCTTTCACTGGTTATTTTCCTTTTTGCCGGTAATACAACTGGATTGGCTTGACGCCGACTTTTCTTTGTTTGAGTGCTTCGATGGCCTTTGCCACCGCCAGAGCGCCACGTATCGTTGTTACATAGGGAATCTGCTTATCCAGAGCGTTTCTTCTAATCGAAAAAGAATCTCTTATCGACTGCTTGCCTATGGTGGTGTTTATAATCAGGTCTATCTCGTTATTTATTATCGAATCGACTATGTTGGGCCGGCCTTCGGTAATTTTCAAAACGAATTCCGAAGGGATATTATTTTTGATAAATTCGATACACGTGCCCTTTGTCGCGATAATCTTAAAACCCATTGCATAGAGACTGCGGGCAACTTTGACAGCTCGGGGCTTGTCGCTGTCTTTTACGCTCAAAAAGATATTGCCCGAAGTCGGCAGGGTGTTTCCCGCGGCTATCTGAGATTTTGCGAATGCGATACCGAAATCATCGGAAATGCCCATAACCTCTCCGGTCGAAAGCATCTCCGGGCCAAGTAGCGTGTCTATGCCGGGGAACTTCAAAAACGGAAAGACCGCTTCTTTTACGGCAAAGTGGCTGCGATGAATCTGCCCGGTAAATTGCAGCTCATCGAGTGTCATCCCCGTCATTATTTTAGCGGCAAGTTTGGCCAGGGGCACACCGATGGATTTACTTACAAACGGGATAGTCCGTGATGCACGAGGATTAACTTCAAGAATATAAAGCTGCTCGTCTTTGACGGCGAACTGGATGTTTATCAGGCCCTTGACTTTTAATTCCAGGGCAAGGAGTTTTGTTTGTCTTTCTATTTCCGCCAAGACCTTTTTGCTTATCGAAACCGGCGGCAGAGAGCAGGCGCTGTCGCCGGAATGAACACCGGCTTCTTCTATATGCTCCATTATCCCGCCGATGACAACTCTTTTGCCGTCGCAGATGGCATCGACGTCCAGCTCCGTAGCATCGTCGAGAAACTTGTCGACCAGAATCGGATGCTTGCCCGAGACCTCAATCGCCTCTTCGACGCAGGCCTTTAATTCCTGCCGGTCGTAAACAATCCGCATCGCCCTTCCGCCGAGGACAAAGCTGGGTCTTATCAGCAGCGGAAAACCTAATTTTTCCGCTATTTTTACCGTCTTTGCATAGGTAGTGGCCGTACCGCTGAAGGGCTGGCGGAGTTTGAGTTTTTCAACGAGCTTGTTGAAGCGTTTGCGGTCTTCGGCACGCTCGATACTGTCGGGAGACGTTCCTATAATTTTCACTCCGGCCTTTTCCAGCGGGACAGCTAATTTCAGCGGGGTCTGGCCGCCGAACTGAACTATTACACCGTCCGGCTTTTCCTTTTCAACGATAGACATAACATCCTCGAAGGTAAGCGGCTCGAAGTAAAGCCTGTCCGAGGTGTCGTAATCGGTACTGACCGTTTCCGGATTGCAGTTTACCATAATAGATTCGACGCCGATTTCCTTCAGTGCGAATGCGGCGTGAACGCAGCAGTAATCGAACTCGATACCCTGGCCGATGCGGTTGGGCCCGCCGCCGAGGATTATGACTTTTCTTCTGTCGGTAGGGTTCGCTTCGCAGTCGCTCTCAAAAGTCGAATAAAGATAAGGGGTAGTCGCCTCGAATTCCGCGCCGCATGTATCGACTGTCTTGTAAACGGCATTTATGCCGAGAGACTGGCGGTGCTTGCGAAGCTCCTGCTCTTCAACACCCAATAAAGAGGCCATATACTTATCGCTGAAACCATACTGCTTGGCCTTTTTCAAGACTGCTGAGCCCAGACTCTTCAAACCGGAGCGTTTACGCGGCGATTTTGTCTTTTGCCTTATGTCTTGTATGTGTCTTAGTTTTTCCTCGAACTTTACAATATCCTTTATGTTGTTGAGGAACCATGGGTCTATCTTCGTGAGGGTGAAGATTTCATCAACCGGCAGT
>CAZWME010000546.1:3025-4254 GCA_964634515.1 uncultured Pirellulales bacterium
CTTTTTCTTCAGCTCGAATATCGAAAGAGCCCCCACTGTTTTGCCTGGCAAAGACGAAGCGGTGGGGGTGACATAGCGGTTATCGAGGGAATAACGGTCTATTTCCAGCGACCTGATTGCCTTTTGCAGCGACTCCTTGAAGGTCCTGCCGATAGCCATCGCCTCACCAACCGATTTCATCTGAACGGTCAGCTCAGGATTGGTATTCGGAAATTTTTCAAATGTGAATCGCGGCCATTTTACAACGCAATAATCGATAGTCGGCTCGAAACAGGCGGGGGTCTTTTTCGTAATGTCGTTGGGGATTTCATCGAGGGTGTAACCTACGGCCAGCAGCGAAGCAATCTTGGCGATGGGAAAGCCGGTCGCCTTGGAGGCAAGCGCCGAGCTTCGCGAGACCCTCGGGTTCATTTCAATTACATAGAGCTTGCCGTTGTCGGGATTGACGGCGAATTGTATATTGGAGCCGCCGGTTTCGACGCCGATTGCCCTTATTATTTTCAGAGAGGCGTCCCGCATTATCTGGTATTCTTTGTCGGTAAGGGTCTGTGCCGGGGCGACGGTGATGCTGTCGCCGGTGTGGATGCCCATCGGGTCGAGGTTTTCGATGGAGCAGACAATGACAACGTTGTCCTTTTTGTCTCTCATGACCTCAAGCTCATACTCCTTCCATCCGACGACAGATTCTTCGACGAGGACCTGGCTGATGGGACTTAAGCCCAGGCCCCAGTCAATGAATTCTTTATATTCCTCGGCATTATATGCAATGTTCCCACCCATACCGCCTAAGGTATATGAGGGACGGATAATGGCGGGGAAGCCGACGTGCTCAATAACTTTTTTTGCCTCATCCCAGTTATGTGCAAATCCGCTTTTGGGGACTTCAAGGCCGCAGTCGGTCATTACCTTTTTGAAGCGGTCTCTCTCCTCGGCCTTTTTTATAGATTTCAGATTTGCGCCTAACATGCGGACATTATACTTTTTTAATACGCCGGACTCGGCCAAGGCGACTGCGGTGTTCAGGCCGGTCTGTCCGCCCAAGGTGGGCAGGAGGCTGTCGGGCCTTTCCTTTGCGATTATCTTAGCGACTATCTCAGGGGTGATAGGCTCAATATATGTTCTGTCCGCCATCTCGGGATCGGTCATTATCGTGGCGGGATTGCTGTTTACGAGTACGACCTTGTAGCCGGCCTGCCGCAGCAGCCCGAGCGCGTGGCGCAGGTTCTCGC
>CAZWME010000547.1:0-284 GCA_964634515.1 uncultured Pirellulales bacterium
TATACGCAGGGCAACGGGAAGGATTTGCAGTGGACGCCCGAGAGCAGTTTTCACTTTTTCAAGGTCAATTCTGAAGGTACAGAACTGGTACAATTGACCGACGGCCCAGGGAATGATTTCGATCCTTGTTTTTTACCCAACGGTCGAGTTGTTTTTATCTCGGAGCGGCGGGGCGGATACCTTCGTTGCGGCCGGCATTGCCCAACTTATGCAATGCACTCAATGGTCCCGGACGGCAGTGATATAATTATGCTAAGTTACCATGAAACACATGAGTGGCATCC
>CAZWME010000547.1:294-4248 GCA_964634515.1 uncultured Pirellulales bacterium
TAGCATATACCCGCTGGGATTACGTGGACCGCGATACTAATGTCGCACATCACATATGGACATGTTTTCCGGATGGTCGGGACCCTCGCTCGCTGCACGGGAACTATCCCTTGCGACGTGAGCTTCGACCATGGATGGAGATGAGCATTCGCGCCATTCCAGGTTCGCATAAATTTGTTGCTACCGCTGCGGCGCACCATGGTAATGCCTTCGGCTCACTGGTTATGATTGACCAGCAGTTCAGTGATGATGGCGCAATGTCACAGCTTATTCGTCTGACGCCTGATGTTCCTTTACCGGAAGCTGAAAGGCACATCAGACCAATAAAAGACTGTATGGTTTATGGAACTCCGTGGCCGCTCAGTGAAGATGACTTCTTGTGTGTGTATGACCAGCACGCAAAAAATCAGGGCATCTACTGGATAGACCGTTTCGGCAACAAAGAGCTTATCTACCGTGACCCGTCAATTCCGTCCATGAGTCCTGTTCCAATGCGTCCGCGAAAGAAACCACCCGTGATTCCAACCAGGACAATTCAGACAGCCGCGGATATCGCCAGAGCCGGCGCTGAATATCCAAAGGAAACCATCACGGTTGTCAACGTTTACGACAGTGACTTTAAGTGGCCCATGGGTGCTATAGTTACAGCTCTGAGAATCATCCAGTTATTACCAAAGACGACAGCTCCTCCGAATCAGCCTCGTATCGGAATTGCCAACCAGACAAATGCCCGGTCGGTTCTCGGAACAGTTCCCGTCGAGACCGATGGAAGCGCTTATTTCGAGGCGCCCGTCGGCAAGATGATATATTTCCAGGCCCTGGATAACCGTGGGATGGCAATTCAGTCTATGAGGTCGGGAACTTATGTGCACCCAGGTGAGCAAATGACTTGCCTGGGCTGTCACGAGCAGAAACGCCGTACATCGAAACAATCTACTGTTACACCTATGGCCCTTATGCGGGCACCTTCGAAAATAAAACCTGATGTTGATGGCTCCAATCCTTTCAACTATGTCCGGCTTGTTCAGCCGGCTCTGGACCGTAATTGCATTAGCTGCCACGGTAAGGAAAAAGCACCTGATCTGGCAGGGGTGATCGAAGGTAAAAACGGCTGGACACGCTCGTACAATAATCTCGCTGAGAAGTACGGTTTCTATTTCCATGTGAGTAACGGTTCAATTAATACTGGAGTTCACGGTGGTATCAGGACAATCGCAGGCAAATTTGGAGCTCGGTCATCTAAGTTATTAGATTTTATGGATGAGCAACATTACGGTGTTAAGCTGTCAAAGGAGGATTTTCATCGTTTAACGCTCTGGCTGGACTGTAACAGTGAATTCTATGGCTCTTATGAAAACACTCTTGCGCAGGCCGAAGGCCTGATAGTATTGCCGACATTGGATTAAGCTGTTTTCTTTCAACGGATTCATTAGTACATAAACGTTTCAGCAGTGTGTACACAATGGAATAATTACTCATAATGAAATTTTAATCTTGGCTGCATTTTTCAGGAGAGAATATATGAACCGCAGGGAATTTTTGAAGGCATCGGTAGCAATCGGCTCGGCGTTATCTTTGCCGGGTTCTCGAGTCTTTGGTGCCAATAATGATATTCGCATTGGTGTAATCGGAATCGGTTCATTTGTAAAAATCGGCGGCAAGGGACGAGGAGACATCCGGGACTTTAGAAATATCCCGGGTGTCCGTATTGCGGCGTTGTGTGACTGCGATGAAAACCACCTCAACTATGAATTGAACGAATTTCGTAAGCGAGGCGAGAAAGTTAAGGCATACAGAGATTTTCGTGACCTGTTGGATGATAAGGAAATCGATGCTGTCTCTATAACTACACCTAACCATTGGCATTCGCTGATGACCATTATGGCATGTCAGGCGGGAAAAGATGTGTTCGTTCAAAAGCCGGCCTCACACAATATCTTTGAAGGTCGCAAGATGGTCGAGGCCATGCATAAGTACAATCGTGTTGTACAGGCCGTTCATGGGCCGAGAAACAGCGGCGCAATTCAGGAATCGCTTGAGTATATATGGAGCGGTAATCTGGGGGAAATCAAGTGCGTGTACGGGATTAATTACAGGCCGAGGATGAGCATCGGCAAGGTAGATGGGCCACAACCCACACCCAAGTCGTGCGATTACAATCTCTGGTGCGGCCCGGCCCCGAAGAAACCGATGATGCGCGAGCACCTGCACTATGACTGGCACTGGGACTGGGATACCGGTAACGGCGATCTTGGAAATATGGGCATTCATGCTATGGATGGGTGTCGCTGGGCCTTAAGGAAGAATAAGTTGCCGAAGCGAGTGATAAGCGTTGGGGCACGTCTGGGTTATGATGACGATGGACAGACCCCCAATACGATGATTACCCTGTTGGATTATGAGCCGGCCCCCATTATTTTTGAAGTTCGCGGCCTGCCCCGCGAAAAATCCTTTCGGCAATCGAATTGGGAAAAGAACGCACGAGCAACTATGGATAACTTTCGCGGGATACGAACAGGATTTGTAGTGCAATGTGAAGGTGGTTATGTAAAAGACGGGGTGGCTTTCGATAATCATGATGGTTTAATTAAGGAATTCACCCGCACGCAACCAGATTGCAAAGAGAACTTTGTCAGCGTTGTTCGCAGCCGCAAGACCAATGAGCTGCTGACGGATGCTTTGGAGGGACATCTTTCCTGCGGGCTGGTTCATTTGGCGAACATCTCATATCAGGTCGGAAAACACAAACACAATAATGAAATCCGCCAGGTTATTAAAAGCAAAGCTGAATTCTCTGAGTCTTTCGAACGCCTAATTGACCATCTGTCCGCCAATGAACTTGGAGTCAATAAAAAATTGCTTGCTTTGGGATCAATGCTGACAATGAATCCCGAAACAGAGAGATTCACCGGCACAATGAGTAAAGAAGCGAACAGGCTTATTTCACGAAAATACCGTAAGCCGTTCGTTGTTTCTGAAAATGTCTGATATTAGAAAGGAGAGTGCTCCGTGCGTTCGTTTTCATACATTGTTGTTATAATGTTATTATTGACTATGTTCAGCAACACCCAGGCGCAGCCGTCTTTGGTTTCCCAAGGCGATACTACACATTACGTTGTTGATACCACATGGCCGAAGAAACCGGACCGTTTCAAATGGGCTCAGATGGCCGGGATTGCTGTGGATAAAAAGGATCAAATCTATATTTTTACTCGCAGTCAGCCTACTGTCCAGGTTTATAAGACGGATGGGACATTCGTTCGCGCATGGTTTATGGAGGAATCCAGTGGTTCGCATTTTATCAGAATAGGGCCCGAGGGAAATATTTGGACAGCCAATATTACCGAACACGTTGTTCGCAAGTACAATCCCAGGGGCAAACTGCTTTTGACACTTGGTGAACCTGGTATTGCCGGTAATGATAAAGATCACTTCGACAAGCCGACCGATATGGCGATACTTCCGAGCGGTGACATTTTTGTATCCGATGGATATGGCAATAGAAGGATTGTTCATTTTGACGCGAACGGTAAGTATATAAATCAGTGGGGCCAAGAAGGCGGTGAACCGGGCCAGTTTGCACTGCCTCATTCGATTGTGGCAGATTCTCATGAAAGGTTATATGTTGCCGACAGGGAAAACGCTCGTGTACAGGTCTTCGATACCAAGGGAAATCTGCTTTCCGTATGGGAGGACGTTGTCACACCCTGGGGTCTTTGTATAACAAAAAAAGATGAGATATGGATCAGTGGTTCTTCTGTAATGAAGGATGGGGAAGGTAAGTGGCTTGTGCTTCCACCAACAGACCAGATACTTATGAAGTTGAACTTAGATGGCAAAGTTCTGTTACGCGTACCTCTTGAAAAAACGACGGTCCCTCCGGGGAAATCCGGTGAATTAGACTGGGTTCACGCTATTGCATTGGATTCACAGGGGAATCTCTACCTTGGAGAC
>CAZWME010000548.1:0-4238 GCA_964634515.1 uncultured Pirellulales bacterium
GGTTAATTATGACTGTGTTAGTGGTCTCCCAACAAGGTGGTATTTTAGGTGGTGTCGGACAGACATTGGCCATCAGTAAACCGTTAACAAGCTATGGCAGACAATATAACCGCTTGCAAAATGAGCTGGTCAGAACCAGAGTTGAGTTAAAGGTAGCTCAATCACAAAATGCAGAAAGTACCCTTATTCAAGACTTGCAACAGAAGATCTCCTCATTAACATCTGAAACAGCGGAGCTTAGAGAGCCGACAGACACATATATCTGGGCCACGATTCTGGCAATTATGACTTCCGTGTTGCTGTATGTAGGCCGATATGGATTGATCCAGTTTGTGGCAACAGTATTAGTCGTAACATTCACAATCGTAACTATAATAACTTTAATTGTTTTGCAGACTAAACCTGAATGGGCAGTTACCGGCGGTGACCTGGCCAGTGGTTTGAGTTTTCGTTTGCCGCCCGCTGCCGAAGGTACTAATACCAAGCCAATTGCCACAGCGCTGGCGGCCTTCGGTATAATCGGTGTCGGTTCTTTAGAACTGATGATGTACCCATACTGGTGTCTGGAAAAGGGCTATGCGAAATACACCGGTCCCAGAGACAGCACGGCTCACTGGTTAAAGCGTGCCCGCGGCTGGCTGCATGTACTGCATATTGACGCTTGGACATCGATGGTAATCTATACTTTAGCTACGGTCGCCTTCTACCTGCTCGGAGCCGCCGTACTTGGCAGAACAGCCCTTAATCCAAGCGGCAAACACATGGTGCGTACGCTGGCGGCGATGTATGTGCCTGTCTTCGGTCCCTGGGCCGATAGAGTATTTCTATCCGGGGCATTTGCAGTACTTTACTCTACATTCTTTGTCGCCGCAGCAGGTAATGCCAGAATGGTGGCCGATGCTTTGGGTCTGTTCGGAATCACTGACGGCTCCGAGCAGGCACGATTAAAATGGACACGCATTGTTTGCGCCATTTGGCCGCTGGTTGCACTGATGTTATATATAGGTGTGCGTGCACCGACGAAAATGATCCTGGCCTGCGGAACCGCCCAGGCAATAATGTTGCCTATGCTGGGAGCGGCGGCTTTGTATTTTCGCTACAAACGGAGCGATAAGAACCTGAGGCCAGGCCGTCTTTGGGATGCAATGTTATGGCTCTCTCTTGCAGGTTTTGTCATTATCGCCGGCTGGTCACTGTTCAGCATATTTTTTGGATAGTTGTTTGTTCGGAGAAAATCATCAATCAAGCGCTTGACTGCGCCGGTATATTATTTACAATCAGTACATCGATATAAAAAATGTCCAACAGAAAGTGCAACCGGAATGCTCCGGATTGTGCCAGGTGACAAATCGTTGGCCGAACAAGGAAGAATTGTTGCTTTGCCTGCTCGGTTTAATATGATAGATTGTTGATAAGTCTCCGGGTCACTTGAATTTTATCTGAAGAGGAACCGGTACCGTACATAATTATCGCCTCGAAAACCTGGTGGCTGGGGGGAGGAAGGGCTTTGCTATGTCTAATTACCGTATTTGTCTTTGCGTGGTGTTAACGGCGGTCTGTTTGAACGGCGGAAAAGCCGCCGGCAGGTCATTCCAGAAAACTCAGGCCGGCTTGGGAGTAAAAGAGAAGTTGTTCGGTCGAATGCCGGACGGCCGGGAGGTAACTCTATATGAATTGACCAACATAAATGGATTGCGTGCAGGGATTATTAATTACGGAGCAATATTGGTGTCACTGGAAGTTCCGGACAGGGACGGCAACTCAGCCGATGTAGCGCTTGGGTTCGATGATATGGATTCCTATATCAATAGAAACCCTCTATTCGGGGCCGTCGTCGGTCGCTATGCCAATCGCATTGCAAACGCCAGCTTCACCCTTGACGGCACAGAGTACAAGCTGACTGCCAATGCCGGCAAGAACCACATACACGGCGGAAGAAACAAGAGATTCGATAAGGTCTTGTGGGAAGGCAGCGTTTTATCCGCAGGTGAAGGGGCCGGTGTTAGATTTACATATCTCAGCAAGGACGGTGACGAGGGATTTCCCGGTAACCTTAAGTGCATTGTTACCTATACCCTGACGAATAGCAATGAGCTGAAAATAAGTTACGAGGCCGCTACAGACAAACCTACTATTATCAATCTTACCAATCACAGCTATTTCAATCTCGCCGGCGCAGGCAATGGCAACGTTCTCGACCATGAGATGATAATCAACGCCGATTACTATACTCCTTCAGATACGGCACTAATACCTACCGGGGAGATTCATAATGTCAAAGATACTCCCCTGGATTTTACCAGTCCAAAGAAAATCGGTGCAAGGATAAGCCTGCTTACACAAACACGCGGCTATGATCATAACTACGTGCTGAAAAATTCAGGCGGCGCACTTATTCCGGCCGCCCGTGTCTATGAACCTAAGAGCGGTCGTGTTATGGAAGTTCACACTACTGAACCGGGCATGCAGTTTTATACGGCTAACGGTATGAGGGGAGTCAAAGGTAAAGGTGGAAAGATTTACGACAGGCATTATGGCTTTTGTCTTGAGACTCAGCATTTTCCTGATTCACCCAACAAGCCGCATTTTCCATCCGTTGTGCTGCGGCCGGGTGAAAAGTTCAATACTATGACCGTATTTACGTTTTCAACACGATAGGTAGTATTCAGAGCCAAAACCGATGAGCAAACTCACTCGCAGAGACTTTATCAGGAACTTAACGGCTGCTGCCTGTGTTGTATTCGGCATCTGCCAGGGTCTCCTCGAAAGTTCCTGGCTCAAAAGATGATATCCGTCCTGCTCATTGGTCTGCCAACTGCTGCGCTCGGGGTAATAGGACTCGGATTCACACTTCTTTTTGCGAATCTGCTGCCCATGATGCCCGCCGCATAAACAGAACCAATCTATCAACGTGCTGAATCAACGGATTTTAGTTATTGTTGTCTTACCTCGACTTTAGCGAGTTTCTCGTAGAACTGAATAATCCCGCCGTGGTCGTCTGAGCCCTTGCCATCGATCTTCAATGCCTGCATCACCTCCATTACCGCGCTGGATAGTGGAACTGGAACTCCTACTTCATGGGCGGTATCCAACGCGTTGGCCAGGTCCTTTATATGCAATTCGATGCGGAATCCAGGTTTGAAGCTGCCTTTGAGCACGAGCGGCATCTTTGCGTCCAGGACCGTACTACCGGCAAGTCCCCCGCGAATCGCCTGGAAGACCTTTTCAGCATTGACGCCCGCCTTGGCTGCCAACACCATAGCCTCCGACATCGCGGCAATATTCAAAGCGACGATAATCTGATTGGCTAATTTCGTCATATTGCCGCTTCCAATCTCACCAACGAGTGTCACGGAAGCCCCCATTATAGCCAAAATGTCTTTCACCTCATCAAAGGTCTCCTGCGGCCCCCCGACCATGATTGCAAGTGTACCGTCTTTGGCTTTTGGCTCGCCGCCGCTCACCGGGGCATCGAGCATAACAACTCCTTTTTCCTTTGCTCTTTTTGCCACCTCCTTGCTCGCTAAAGGTGCTATGGAACTCATATCGATAAGTATAGTTCCCGGCCTGGCCCCATCCAGAACACCGTTTTTACCCAACACTGCTTCCTTGACATCCGGGGAGTTGGGCAGCATCGTTATTATAATCTCGCTCTTTTCGGCGACATCTTTGCTCGATGATCCTGCCTTCGCTCCGGCCGCGATTGCTTCATCGACCTTCCCGGGTACAATGTCGTAAACAGTGAGTGAGTATCCCTTTTTAAGTAGATTCCTGGCCATAGGATTGCCCATTATCCCCAATCCGATAAAACCAATCTTCTTCATAGTCAAACCTTTCTCTGTATTCATGTTAGCAGTTTTTTATAAAAAAGCCGACCCATAATCTTGTCAGCCGACTTTGAAAATATTATTCGAGCTGGAAATTCTCCAATAACTTCCACCCCCCCTCGTAGAACTGTGCAAGGTTCTTTTGTGTCACTCCATATGTAATAAAGTCCTTTGGCTCCATTCCTTCAGGTTCGTAGGCCCGAACAAACTCAGGTAACGCGGAAAGTCTCTCAATCACGTCTCCGGGTACAGGACGGTCTATGCGCTCCTCGAAGGGCAATTCTTCAGACAGTAACATCTCCTGGTACGGCGGGGGAATAGAAATGATGATTTCCGCACCTGCTAATTCCGTCATATGGTAAGTCCCTCTTAAAGCCGCAACAATCAAAGTAGCTTCGTAGCTTTGCTGTT
>CAZWME010000549.1:0-4232 GCA_964634515.1 uncultured Pirellulales bacterium
GCAGTTGACCTTCTGAGGGGTGTTGAATCGGAAAATGAGGGGGGCTGTGGGTTGGCTTTGGTAAAGGAAAAAAGGCTTGCAGGAATAATAATCGCAAGTCTCAAGCAGGTTTTTTTCGGACGTAATACTGATATAGGTAGCTCCTGATTGCAGCGCATCTAAGAAAACAGGGATTTCCCAGGATTTTGTTACTCGACAAATATAAGTTATATTTTATATATGAGGGTGTTGTTGAGAATAACTCCGGCCTTAATAATGTTGTTTTTCTTCGGCTGTCAGAACCATATAATTCAAACAAATTCCGACTTGCCGCAGGATAAGCATATCGATATCAATGGCCGGGATTACGAAACTTATGGTCAAAGCAGTGTTCCCCGTATCGACTCATTAGGAATATGGGAATGCTATATGGAATCCTGTGCGTATCCGTCGTGCAGGTTCTACTTTGATAATGGTAAGCTCAAGAGATGGGGACACTAAGCAAGTTAACAACTTCACTCAATCCTTTCGATAGACATGTCCGGGTTTTTCTGCAGCCTCTCTCTCGGAAGTCCCTTGGTGTTCTGTAATAGCCGGACTCGGCCCGGGGAAAGCTCCTTGGCGATTCTGTGATTATAGCAACCTGTAAAAGCCGCTCTATGGGTTTCTGGGCATGCGCAAAAAAAGCCCCCTGCTTTGAGGAACAGAGGATAGGAGTGAAATAAAGCGGGGGGCTTAATATGATATACATGAACCCTTTTTTTGCTGCCGTCCATGTATATAATTACATAATACACGATATACACATATCAAGCAAACAAAAAATCCAAAAAATTATGTTCGAAATTCCTCATATCGGATTAGCAAAAGCAAAAGGAGTACTGCCGCCTGGAATCCGGGATTAGAGTTAAGTTCTGTTGGCAATAAGTGACGTTTCTATCGCTGATAAATAAAAGAGCCCCCGTGGTGCGGAGGGAAGGAGAAAGCGAGATTCCCGCAGGGGCTTGAAGGCTAAGAGGATGTTATAGTAAGATATAATCTAAACTGCCCTGCATCTTCTCAACTAAGTAACAAATACTAAGTTTATTATGCCGGAAATCAAAGCACCTCGGGCCGGGCCTTAATTACTGACCATAACTTGGCTCTGAATAATTGAGCAGCTTTTATCTGAATCAGAACCCGAGACCAATAAAAGCAACAGAATAATTCGCATCTTTTTTATTCCCTTTTTTTTCGTTTACTTAGTGTCTATCTCTCGGCATTGGTCGTACCTTGTTCTATAATAAGTTTAATCTTGTTTCTTTAAATCAGGGCTGGCCCTGTTTTATCTATAGGGGGAATGCCCTATGTCCCTAAAAATGGAGATAAATGCACGGGATGGATATTATAGAAATAGAAGATTTAATGAATTTCTTCTGTGCGGATAATAACCTTCCTAAATGGCCAAACTCAAGCCGAAAGTTATATATGTCACCTGCTGCTATATTAACTGCTGCGTGCTTTGCGTACTATGGTATCCCGCACTGTCAGTATCACCAGCACTATAATGAATCCGATATACGGCAAGAGAAACTCGACGATACTGCCTTCACCTTTGGCCGACACTGAGCAGCCTCCGCCTCCACCGCCGCCTCCGCCGCCTACTGCGGGAGCCGGACTGGTAGCACTGCCACCGACACCGAATGCGGTAAAATGTGTCGTATTAAATCGAACCACATGGACATCAGAGGGCAGGTTTGGATCTTGCAAAGCCGTCAAATGCTCGACATTGGTTATGCCGTCCTGGCTCCAGGTACCAGTTTCTGCTTTATACCAATAGACCTGATATGTTGCGTGGCCCGGACAATCTGCGGCATCGTGCGGAATGCTTATGGTAACAGGTTGAAGGAATTCAAGTCCGCTTGGGCTGAATTCGTAAAATACACCGAAAGCCCCTGCCGGAGGATCCGGAGGATTGTTCAGTTCGGAGATTCTGATCTCTGTATCGATGGGAAGCGCTCCTCCGGGAATCTCGATTGTAACATCGTCTGCGCCGTCAATATTATCCGAGTTTTCATCGACTTGCACTATCTGCACTGTTGGAACTAAGGCCTTTACCGTTGTTGACCTCAGAATTGACCCTGTTGAGGTTGTGGCTGCAGCGTAGATATCGTTATTGCCTTCTCTATTGTCCACCCAGACTATAAACGGATTACCATCTATATCTGTACCAATGACCGGAGTTTTCTGTGTATATGTTCCAATATCATCATTGACAAGGATATTGGTCCCGAAGCCTGAGTCGTTCTTCACTGTGTAATAAATATCCGTATCTGAATTACCCGATACGTTGCGAGAATCCTGCCAGCACGCAAACACCTTTGTGTCAGTGGCCGTAATAGACATAGACGGGGAACTTTGGAATGTTTCGGGCTCATCGACAATAGAGGCACCTTCAATCGGAAGGCTGCTGCCGTCTTTACCGTAGAAAATATCGTCGTAACCATTGTAGTCGTCAACCCACAATAGATGTATATCTCCACTGGAGGTCACGCCAACAGGACTCCACTGATTACGGTTAGTTTCAACAAGCGGATTAATACTCCATGAAGAAGTGAGCTTGGCTGCATAGATGTCCGTGTCAATATCTCTTGCATGGGTCCAGAATATATATGCGGTGTTGTCGGACAAATCTATGCTAACGGACGGTTCAGTCTGGTTGTTCTCTGCGGTTGCTAACAGTCCTAAAGGTTCTGGGTTCCAGTTGATTGCATCGATTGAGCTTGCTGCCCAAATATCTTTATCTAAATCTCCTTTACGATGATCCTCCCAGGCAATATATGTTTTACCGGATCCATCAATCCCAATTGCCGGCGATATTTGATTGCTCTCATTATCAGGATCGTCGCTGTTGACCTTCGCGGCATTGGTCCAATCTGTTCCGTTTATTGAGGTAGAGACAAATATGTCCCAGAAACCTTTAGAATCTTTATTTTGCCATACTACATATATTGTGTCATCGCCGTCAATCGCAATGGCGGGTTTGCGCTGGTCGTCGGGATTGCTAACCACAAGCTGATTCGGTTCGAAAGCGCTTCCACCTTCCGGCAATTGACCGATGTAAATGTCGGAATCGCCGGCAACGACAGTATGCTCCCAGACAACCCATATATTACCTGAAGAATCTACTGCGCTGTCCGGATGGCTCTGCGCAAATGTGCCGGTATCCGTGTTTACCTTGATGTTTTTACCGAAAGTTTGCATCAGAGTAAAGAAAGAATAGGTGTCAGTTATTTCGTAACCGGTCTTATCTGTCGCATTTACCTCCACGTTAACCTCTTGCTCGTAATCAAATAAATCAGACGCCTGAAAAACAAAAGTGTAGTCCGTTTCTGTACCCGTACGCCTGCATATACCCTTTACTACTTGCGCCATCTCTGTAGAGTTATAAACACCTGGAGAAGTCTCATTGGCGCCGTCGTAAATAAGGTCGCCATCAACGTGAATCGTAACCGGTCCGCCATCGTATTCCACGCCGGAGCCGGCATCAGTGATATGTAGCTGAATGAGCGTATCTCTCGGGACCTGATCCGGTTCCTTTGGTATATCCAAAGAGGTTTCCGGAGGTGTCCCTTCCTCATCATCGTCAATAGTCACGGTCGCACTGGCTGAGTCAATAATATATGAGGGGTCTGTAGTAAGCGTTAGTTCCACTGTCTCGGTATCCTCTTCAACAGTGTCGTCAATCACGACTACAGAAACAGCTACCGCAGTTTCCCCGGGTAGAATATCTACGTAACCCGGCAGGGCCATATAATCAGTCCCTGAGGTCGCAGTGCTGCCGTCAGTTTCATAATAAACCCTTAGAGCATCGTCGGTACTTCCCGTTCTGCTTACGGTAAAGATACCATTGAAGCTCGGCTCGGCCGCAAGTGGAGTTGTTGCCGAAATGGACACTATTGGTATCATGTTTAGAATTGTTACATTATGAGTATCAGTCTTTCCTCCAAAAGTGGCCGTTATCTGGCAGGATTCGTCCGATGAAACAGACGACGTCGTCAAAAGGCCGCCGGAATCAATCGATGCAAAACCGGAGTCATCGCTCCATGTGGCACTGTTGGTTATATCACTGTTGGTGCCGCCAATGAAGTAAGCTGTGCACTCGTATTGGGTGCTCGAATCCTCATCAACCTCGGTTGGACCGGTGATTTCGATATAGTCCAGGCCCGCGGGGCCATAATGAATTGTAAGCACGGAAGATATTACTTTTATGG
>CAZWME010000550.1:0-4231 GCA_964634515.1 uncultured Pirellulales bacterium
ACTCCCAGGAAGAAGCTATTCTTTCCGCTTCCTCACGCGTAAGTGATTTCAGAAAAGCCGGAATACAACCGTCACGAAGGGCATCGGCATAGTCAACCAGCAACTCATGAATTTCTCTGTTCGTATCAGACATCTTTATTCCTCCCGTACTAAATACATTATCATTCTTCACGATTGTAATAGCACAGCATCTTTCTAAGTTTCAAAATAGTTCTGAATTCAAGCATTTTTACCGCCCCGACCGTAGTCTTGAGCTCATTGGCAATTGCTCTGCTCGAGGCGCCTTCCATCCAAAGCTCTATCGCTCTGCGCTCACGGGCCTTTAGTTTACCCATCGCCTGAGAGAGAATATCCTTAAGCTCCGAGCGCGACACCATCTCAAGAGCACCGATTTCAGGGGCAATAAGATCCTTCAGGCTGTTTTGCGATAGATATAAATTTCGGTTTATTCTCCTATAAACTTCTCTGAGACGATTACGCATATAATACAGATATACTGTTTTGAGCAGTTGCTTCTCACTGGTTATATTACGCAAACGCTCGGGTCTTTCCCAGATATCGGCATATACATCTTCCAAAACATCCTCACACTCTACCTCATTACCGAGGTAGCGGTACAAATATTTAATAAACATTCCAAACGTAGCCCGCACAAAAGGCTCCATTGCCCGGCGGCGCCTTTCGGCATCCGTGGCCGTGAGTCCTTTCAATGCGTTTCGCAGCCGCTTATTCATACAAAGTCTCTTGCTTCCAAGTTCATTTCCGAATCCCCCGTTACACTAAAACTGCTCTGCTATAAAAACTTTCTCCCTGTCTTTAACAGAGACCAACTTGACGATTGGTAACAACAATTATATATCAAGCTCAAAAGTTCATCAACTATCAAGTTATTAAAAAGCATAACAGGGACAAAGCGGTCACTTGAATCGGTTATAATCCAAACGCACGAACCGTCTCCCGGCTGTTAAAATCCGTATATAGGTCTTAGCTCATCTTCGGTCGGCAATTGACGATAATACTCACCTCTTGTACCGACATAACCAACCCCATGCCTTTTGAGCCGTACCTGGCTTATAGAGCCGTTACTATTGGTAATATTAACCGCAACAGTTCTCATTTCTTCACGCATATAGGCCCGTTCGGCCTGTTCTCTTGCTTTATCGCCTTCGTTTCCGAACATATAGCCGGCCGCTCCTCCCACCGCTGCCCCGATTAAAGTCGCCTCAGTGTCACCGCCGGCCAACTGGCCTATACCAGCACCGGCCAAAGCGCCGATGGCTGTGCCGACCTGTGCATCACTCTGACAGCCAACGAAGAACAACAAACCAAAACTCAAAACCGCTACTGCTAAAATTGTCGTCAGTTTCTTTTCCATTTTACATCTCCTTCAAATCAATTACATCCGTTTCTAAATGCGTTGTTAGCCTATCACCGGCAGACCTGGGCCGGTTCGAGGTAACATTCCAGCCACTGTGAAGCCATTACGGCATAGTCTTCGAAATCTATTTTACAGTCACCGTTAATATCACCGGCCATCCAGGCTGTGCACCAGGCAACCTCGGGCCCATCGAGCAGAACCGCATAAATTTCCGAATTTCCATTGCGGTTGTCCTGCCAGACCACCACGCTGCCGCTAATGGCGGGATTAGTCTGGTCGTGAGAATTATCGGTGATCTGAAATTCCGTCCGCGTCGTAAGGTTATAGCCGAATATATCCCAGTTGTTATTTCGGTTGTCCTGCCAAACAATTATATTACCGTCAATGTCGGGATTCGTCTGAGAAAATTCGTTTGCCGCAACTGCAAACTCAACAACATTGTTGGGATCAGACTGCCGGAGCATCTCGAAGTCGGAAATATCAGCGGCATAAATATCCCAGTCACCAAAAAAGTTGTCCTGCCAGACAACTATATTACCCCAGACAGCCGGGCTTTGCTGGTCCTCTTCAATATACGAAACAGCAGCATCCACTGGTTTGTTCCTTTGCCATATATCAGCGGCATAAATATCCCAATCGCCAAAAAAGTTGTCCTGCCAGACAACGGTTGTCCTGTATATGGCAGGCGATTGCTGGTCATGCTCGAATGCGGCGATTTGAAATTCCGCCGGATTATCCAACTCGGTAATGTCAGCACCGAAAATATTCAAATCACCGAACTCACCGTCTTCCCAAACAACTGTATTGCCGTGAATTGCCGGGTTACATTCATTATTATCAGCGATATCTGAAACTGCAAAAATCTGCAGCTCATTCAAATCGTTAATATCCGCCGCCCGAATATCCCAGTCTGCAGAGCCCTCCCATACAACATAATCCTGCCACACTACGATATCTTCGTAAACAGCCGGATTTGTCTGGTCGTTTGCATCACCAATGACAAATGCTGCCGGCTCACCCGGATTGTTTATATCTGCAATATAAATATCATAGTCTCCGTATTCATTAACGAATTGCTGCCAGACTACAATATTACCCCAGATATCAGGCGCTTGCTGTTCATCGGTTGCCGGCCAGATAGCAAACTCGGCCCAGTTGGCGGCCTGCCCGACAGACACCAGAATACCCACCCAAAAAAGAACCTCTATAGATGTTATAAAGTATCTGATTTTCATCGCTTTACTTTTCGTTAAGAATATTTACCGGTTAACACTTTCAATCGTACTGTTTTTGGCCCTGATTTTTTCCAGGACATTAAGCAGAGTTGTTGCCGCTACCGCATTGTTCATATCAAGGCTGGCATACTGCAGGGGCTCGATGGCCTCGTCAAGCTTGCCGATACCAAGCAGTTGATAACCCAAAAGAAGCTGAAGGTCCGCATCAAAGCTGTACAGCTCCGCCTTTTCGGCAAGCTGATTAATTTGCTCGAACAGCACATCGTCATCCGAATACAGACCGCGTGGATAAAAAACGTCTTCCTTGTCAGGTGTAACTTTCGCCAGGATATGACGAAGAACCGCTGCCGCTTCTGAATATTGTTCACGAGCAAAAAGCGACTGAGAGTAAGCAAACGGAAGGATTATATCATCAGGTGCAAGCGCCATCGCTTCGCCAAACTTTTCGATAGCGATATCGTAATTATTAACTTCAAAGGCCTTGACGGCATCTTCGAAGTTCCTGTCCGCAAGAGTAACCTCACCCGGCTCTTCAGCCGCCTGTTGAGCTAACCTCTCGCGGACATCGGCAAAAGTGTTATGGTCAACAGGCACAATACCACCTACCACCGGTTCCGACACAGACACAGCAGCATTGTCATCAGTGTAGTAATTGTAAGTATAGTAGTTATGTGTGTCGCCCTGTACCTCACGGGCAATCGGGTAATAACCGTACCAGGCGTATGGATGGTAGCCGTACCAGTAATAACGTCTGTGCCTGTAACTTAGCGGCCAGTAACCTCCAAGGCTGACGAAGATATATTTCCGGTGATAATAGGGATAGATATATCTGAACGTGGACCAGGGACCGAAGCTGTAATGCAGCATATGACGATATCTTGGCCAGATTGATCTGCGGCACAACCGGTGATGCCAGTCTATATACGAATGGTCATGGTGATAATCATGACTTATTATATGCGGACGGTCGTGATATCTTACATGTGCATATCCACGTGAAAAGCTTCCCAGCCTGTAACTGTGCAGAGCAGTCCTGTCTCCACGTTTAGCATCGTGCACAACCACAGTATCTATAACGGTTGTTCGTCTCTCCGGAACAACTTTTCTTATCCTTGTACGAGGCGATAACCTGCTAAAGCTCCTTGTACCGGTGCTTTTATGTTGTCGGCTTATTCCAAGCCTCCTTTCAGATTCATTGATGGTACGTCCATCTATAGAGCCTCGGGAGAATCCGCTTCCCCTTGAATCACGGCCGCTCCTGTCTCCAGAGGTTCTGCTGCCACCGGTCCCCAACCTGCTGCTGCGATCAGGTCTTCCCGTAGAGGTGGGAAGAGAACTTTTTTTGTTTCTGATTGAACTGCCTGAACGTGAGGACCTGCTGGAGCTTATACGACTGCTCGTACTTCCGGCCTGCGGCTTTGTACTGCGGGCACTCGGCGTCCTTGTGCCGATGGAGCTACCGATACGTGAGGACCTGCTGGAGCTTATACGACTGCTCGTACTTCCGGCCTGCGGCTTTGTACTGCGGGCACTCGGCGTCCTTGTGCCGATGGAGCTACCGATACGTGAGGACCTGCTGGAGCTTATACGACTGCTCGTACTTCCGGCCTGCGGCTTT
>CAZWME010000551.1:0-4231 GCA_964634515.1 uncultured Pirellulales bacterium
TTAAGTTGATTGGTAACGATGAGACCAGAGAAAAAACGAGCTTTCACTTTGGTTGAGCTGATGGTTGTCGTATTGATCCTCGGCGTACTGACGGCAATCGCTGTTCCAAGGATTACCGGAAGCTCATTTACTGCCGGCGTCAATGCCTGCCGAAACAATGTTGATATCATAAACTCACAAATAGAATTATATCACTCAAACACCGGCTCATGGCCTCTTAACCTGGGGAAAGTCACAAATGACCCGAACTATTTTCCCGACGGCCCACCTAAATGCCCTTTTAATACGCCGTATATATTGGTAAAGACAAACGGCAAGAATAGGGTTCCTGAACACCTGCATTTAGATAAAAAAGAAGTAAAGAAAATGCCAATTTTCTTGATTTGGTTCTTGGAGTTGTTCTCTAAATCAAAATAAGTTCTATGAAATATCAAAAAACAGCATTTAGCTTCGTTGAGCTGATAATAATAGTGGCGTTTCTTGGTATATTCGCGGTTATTGCCGTACCGAGACTCAATTTCGCTATCATTTCAAAACAAAAAGCCGAGGCACTTGCCTGGAAAATCACTACCGACCTTCGCCTCACACGCAGACTTGCTATTTCAGACGCTGCGAACAATCCAACCAACGGCTTTGGAATAGAATTTCTTGGCCCTCTCTCTTCGTTTACAAGTTATGGGATATGGAATCGCAGTACCTTTGAAGAAGTGAATTCACAGTCAATTGACCCGGATGTTACGGTCAGCAGCAACACAAGCAGATATTTTAGATTTGGTCCATTGGGAACCTTATTAGCCGGAAGTGATACTCAGATAATTGTCTCTGCTGAAGGCAGAAGTTTCACAATAACCATTAATCCAGCAACAGGTATGATAAAATGTGTAGAAAACTGACCAGATTGTTAAGGGCCAAAGCTTCGGGACGAAGAAAATCAGGGGGCTTTACTCTCACTGAGGTTGTTATCGCAACATCCCTGCTGGTTATCGCAATAATTCCGATTCTACGGGCACTAACAATCGCTCATGTGAGCAGCAGAATTATTGAAAACCGAACCCATAGTCTCATCCTCGCACAGGCCAAACTCGATGAAATAAAAGCAAGTTCTGTCTATCACTACAGCGGCACATTTGCGGAAAACAATTCTTCTATCGAAGGTTCATACCTGTGCAATGTAGCCGATAGCTCCGTCAATGCCAACCTGAGAAAGATAACCGTATCAGTCGGTGAAGACCTCGACGGCGACAGCACACTCGATGCCGATGAAATTGAAATTGCCTTGGCCACACTCATTGCAAACAGATGGTAACGCCTTCGAGGTAAGGTACCAGAGCCCTGTCCTGCTTTCATTGCAAGGATATTACTTATTTCCGCCAAGGAATATGCTTGTTTGCACTAGGATTTATGCTTGCCCTCTTCAAGTATTGTTAGACAAACTTATAGGACTTTTTCTCCGGCCTAATCATTTTTTTTTGTGCTAAGCAAACAATTCCCGATAAAGACAGCCAAACAATGCCAAAAAGTCCGATTAATCGCATCTTATATATTTTCTGTCTTTACTATTAAATAGCTCAAAACTAAGCACACAAATCTTTGTTTTATGCCGAAAACAGCATCAGGAGCAGTAGACCTTGTGCGCTAACAGAAAAGCAAAACGATTAATCCCGTAGGACGCAGGTTAATCGATTATTGGCCGTTCACTTATGAAGTACCGAAAAAATAATAAAAGACGCTCTTCCCGTGCTATGACCCTGTTGGAGACGGTTATAGCTATGGCTATAATGGCCATTATCTTTGCAGCCTTATTGCCGCAATTGAGGTTTATTAATAACAGTTGGGACTCCAAAGTCGGCGCTTCTGAGACATTACAGAACGGCAGGGTCCTGATAGACCACATAAACCGTAACCTCTCTAAAGCCTCAAGGATAACCGCTGTGAGCGACTCATCTGAAACCAATGGCTACATAGAATTTATCGACAATGATGCGAACAATGTTCGATATGATGTTAATAGTACAACCGACTATGTCGAGTTTGGTCTTATCGGGAATCCATCAGACCTTGCCGGGCCGGTCAGCCAACTACAGTTTACCTGCTATGATGCCTACTATCTGGATACACCGATAACAGATGTAAATTCCATCCGCTTTGTTAAAGTGCAGACAACCGTAACAAACTCCGCCAATCTCGACCAGGACATGACCTTTTCAACACAAGCTTACATTCGGACAAATGCCCTGCCGGCTGCTTGGGGAGGCATTTCTAAATTGTCCGAGCCTTGGCTTGAGTTTGACACCAGCAACGGCATGGAGCCTGCACTGTGCCAGATAGACCAGACCCACTATCTTTGCGCCTACCGTGGCTATGGAGACGATGGTTTTGCGGTCGTGCTGACGGTAAACACCGACACCTGGCAGGTCAGCAAAGGGGTAGCCTGTGAGTACGACAAGAAACAAGGCATAACACCGGCTTTATCCAAAATAGACCAGACCCATTATCTCTGCGCTTACCAGGGTGATGGCGGTGGTGGCTATGCCGTCCCCCTTGTTGTCGACACTGGCGACTGGCTTGTTGTCGACACTGGCGACTGGTCAATTTATACAGAGGATCCATTAGAATTCGATACAAACATCTGCAAAACACCAAGCTTAACCAAAATAGACCAGACGCATTATCTCTGCGCTTATCAAGGTGAGGACGATGACGGGTGGGTTAGAATATTTAAAGTAAATACTGGTAGCTGGACAATTAGTGAGGAAGACCATTTTGAATTTGATCAGTATACGGGAGAAACTCCGGCTTTAATTCAGATAGACCAAACTCATTATCTTTGTGCTTATACCGGGCCTTTAGGTGACGGTTGGGCTGTTGTGTTAAGCATTACCGCGCCGCTTTTCGATGCAATCAGCATGGAGACGCCATTTGAGTTTGACACCATTACAGGTGGTACTCCGGCACTATGCCAAATTGATGCTTCACATTATCTTTGTGCTTATACGGGACTTGCAGTTGATGGTTTCACTGTTGTGTTGACGATTAATACCGGAAACTGGACCATCAGCAAAGAGACGCCGTTTGAGTATGATATCACCAATGGTGAAGTACCCGCTCTGTACAGGATAGACGATACACATTATCTCTGTGCCTATGGAGGACTGGCGAGTAACGGTTGGGTTAATATACTTAAAGTAGATACTGGTAACTGGACAATTACTGAGGAATACGATTTCGAGTTTGATCCCGTTACGGGACAAGCTCCGGCTTTGGCGCAGATAGATCAAACTCATTATCTTTGCGCCTACTCCGGATTAGGGGACGATGGTTACGCAGGGGTACTGGAAGTGAGTAAAGAGATACGACCATAAGAAACGAGTAAAGATATGGATAGTAAATTTCGATACAAAGAAGAGAAGAAAAGGAAATGAAATTTACAATAGTGCTTCCAATTAGTGATAAGGAGGTAAAAAAATGTTCGGGGAAAAGGAAATAATAGAAAAGAGGACCGTATTATTCGTGGACGATGACGCAGCGATTCTTCGCTCCTTGGAAAGGGGGCTCCTGGATGAGTCATACAATAAACTTTTCACCAGTAGCGGCAAAGAAGCACTTGAAATCTTAAAACGAGAAGAAGTGCATGTAATCGTAACCGATATGCTGATGCCTGAGATGACCGGGCTCGAGCTTCTTAGAATCGTCAGAAAAGAATATCCCAACATCACCGGCATGGTACTCACCGGATATGAGCTGGACGCCGAACTGCAGAACGCAGTCGAAAAGGGAGAGATTTTCAAGTTAATTCCCAAGCCCCTCTGGAAACTCGGGGGAAAGTTCGAGAGGCTTATCCGGCGGGCTTTAGTTCGTTCCGATCCCCAGAACGAAAAAGAACGGTCTGTCAGCGGAAAATCAAAATAAGGGTATGTCAAATGCGTATAAGTCAAAGATTGATTCTTGGTTTTTTGGCGATTGCTATGTGGATTGTAGTTGTTGGGCATATTTCACTGTACCAATTAAATCGGATTTCTGATCCTTTGAGTGATGATATACCTGAAAGTGTAAAATCAATAAATAAGGCCGCGTATTTGGATGGATTGTCTAAATCCATACGTTACTTTCACGAGGTATCAACTCAATCCGCGAGGAATTATGCTTTTACTCAAGATAAGAAATGGAAACAAAATTATAAGGATGTGGATCCGGAATTGGATAGAGTAATAGAGCAAGCGATTGAGAAAGG